>JBFOLW010000209.1:0-4860 GCA_040830305.1 Erythrobacter sp. | reverse complement strand
CGCGACCGCGTCGATATCGTTGCGGTAGGCGTTGACGCGCTCGGTCGCTGTCGCGACTTTCGCTTCACGATCGAGCAGCGAGATGCGATCCGCGGTCGCGCGATATTGGGTCCAGCCCGCCACGGCCATCGAAGCGGCCCAAACGACGAGCGCCGCCAACGCGATCGCGGCTGCGGTCATCTGGACTTTCGAGGAAATGGTGATGAAGCGAACCTGGCCTTCGGATCGCATGAAAAATTCGCGATCCGGGAACCAGCTTCGCACGCGGCTCCCCCAGCCACTGGTGGCAATCCTGTTGCTCAAAACGACCCGTCCCTTATGGTCTTCTACGTCCCGGGAGGTTCGCTACCAAAGGTTGCCAATGAAATCGAATCGCGGTTCCCATAGAATCCACGAGTCGATACCTGCGCGGGACGAGTCGTTTCGCCACAGACAAATTTTCGAACCCTATGCGGAACCAAAGGTTAAGCCGTGGTTTACTAACGACTTGCGGTTCTCCCCGATCGGCAGAAGCAAGCCATTGTATAAAAACGACAATATGTTTCTGGGGCGGGTTTGATGCGCGGGCAGCGGCGAATCGGCCTGCTGGGCGGCAGCTTCAACCCGGCTCACGGCGGGCATCGCAGGGTCTCGCTGTTCGCGCTGGCCGCGCTCGGGCTCGACGAGGTCTGGTGGTTGGTTTCCCCTGGAAATCCGCTCAAGTCACGCAAAGGAATGGCGCCGCTTCCCGCGCGGGTGCGGTCAGCATTCGACCAGGCCAAGCGGGCCCCGATCCGCGTTACCGCAATCGAACGCGAACTGGGATCGCGGTATACGGTCGACACATTGCGCGCGCTCAGGCTGCGTTTCCCCAAGCGCGAATTCGTTTGGCTGATGGGCTCGGACAACCTTGCGCAGTTCCATCGCTGGAGAGACTGGCGGGGGATCGCCCGCACGATGCCGATTGCGGTCATCGCGCGCCCCGGCTATAATGCACAGGCTGTCGCGAGCCCCGCGACGGCCTGGCTGAGGCGCTTCTCGGTGCCACTGACCAGCTTCGTGAACAGGGGCGAATGGAGCGCACCGGCACTGGTGACATTGCGTTTTGATCCGGACGAAAGATCGGCCACGGCCATCCGCCGGGCCAATCCCGATTGGGTCCAAAGCTACGCCGGGCCGCCTCCCAGGGACCAGCTGACACATCGATTGATCGAGTCGGGGGAGGAAACCTCCGCGCCATGATGCGCGTTGTTCCTCCCATGGCCCCACACGCCCTTCAATCCAGGAGTACCGCATTCGCCTATGACACAGGCGCAGACAGGCCCGGCTGCATCCGGGACCGCTTCCGCTCAGGTGATCGACTTGGCTGACGCGACCACAGATCCGCTGCTCAAGCTGGTTCTTCAGCAGCTCGACGATGACCAGGCACAGGAGGTCGTGACCATCGATCTCGAGGGCAAGAGTTCGATTGCCGATCACATGGTGATCGCATCGGGCCGCTCGACCCGTCAGGTCGCCGCGATGGCGCAGAAACTGGCGGAGAAGGTCAAGCAGGCGGGATTCGGTCCGGTGAAGCTCGAAGGGCTTCCCGCAGCCGATTGGGTCCTGCTCGACGCGGGCGATGTCGTGGTGCATCTATTCCGCCCCGAGGTGCGGAGCTTCTACAATCTCGAACGCATGTGGGCGTTCGGCGATGCGCCACCCGTAGCCGGCACCGCGTAGGAGCCATTCGTCCCGACCTCTGCACCCGCGTCGCCGGTGCTGGTCGCCACGCGCCCGCAAGGTCAGATGTGGGCAGGCGCTGCGCGCGGGTCTCCCCGGCCCGAACCGGTTCCAGAATCCGGAGTATTTCGCATCCTCCTTCACATCATCGCCCGCGGGAAGATCGCACGCTCGCCCGAAGCGGAGTTGGTCGCGCGCTACGAAAAGCGGCTGACGTGGCCGGTCAAGTTCACCGAGCTGCCCGAAACCGGCGGACGTGTGACCGATCCGCAGACTCCCAGCAGGACGGTGCTTCTCGACGAGCGCGGCAAGGATCTCCCGTCCGAAGATTTAGCCGAGATCCTCGGGCGCTGGCGCGATGACGGCATCCGCGAGTGCCGCTTCGTACTCGGGGCAGCGGACGGGCACTCGGACCAGGACAGGCTCGAGGCAGATTTGCTGCTCGCGTTCGGCAAGGCGACCTGGCCGCACCTGCTCGCCCGCGCGATGCTCGCCGAACAGCTATACCGCGCGACGACGATAATCGCCGGCCACCCCTATCATCGAAGCGGCTGATCGGGCAGGACCGACGCCATGAGCCGCCGCTATGCCGTCCTTGCTGCACTGACTGTCACGGGCCTTCTCGGCATCCCCGCGATTGCCCTGGCGCCGGTGCAGTTCGAGACCGCCGAACAAGCGCGCGAGGCACTCGACGCAGCCCGTCAGCAGCAGCGAAGCGCCAGGGCCCGTGGGGAGCGCCTTGAAAGCCAAGCCTCCAAGGCGCGCGCTGCGTCCGAGAAAGCCAGGGCCGAAGTCGCCGCCCTCGCGGCTCGCGTGCAACAAGCCGAAGCCGGTATCGAGGCGGCACTTGCCCGGTTGGAGCTCGCCAATCGCGAACGCAGGGCACTTGACCGCAAGCTCGCCCTCCGCCGCCAGCCACTGGCCCAACTGACAGGCGCGCTCCAGTCGATGTCGCGGCGACCGCTTGCGTTGTCGGCGCTGCAGCCCGGCAGTCTGCGCGATCTGGTCTATGCGCGCGCCGTGCTCGACAGCACCATCCCCCTGGTGCGCGCGCGAACGACTGCTTTGCGAACCGATCTCGACCGGGCAAGAATGCTCGAGGCGGAAGCAGAGCAGGCGCTTACCGACCGGCGCGAGAGCGAGGCCGTCCTGGTCGACCGGCGCACGCGACTTCTCGCTATCGCCGAACGGGAGCGACTTAAGGCGCAACAGGCCGCCGGCGGTGCCGATCGCGAGGCGCAGCGCGCCCTGGTGCTCGCCGAACAGGCGATCGATCTCGACCAACTCGTCGGGCGGCTCGAAGCCGCCGGGTCGCTACGCGGGCAGCTCGCCGCATTGCCAGGCCCGCTGCCGCGCCCTGCCGACCCCACGCTCGCCAGCGTGACGGCTACGCCCGAACCCCTGCCCGATGCCACTGCGCCGCCGGCGCGCTATCAGCTTCCGGTCGCCGGCGAGATCACGGCAGGTTTCGGTGAAGCCGGGACCAGTGGCCAACGTCAGTCGGGTATTGCACTTGCTGCGCGCCCGCGTGCGCAGGTGGTGGCGCCGGGGGCGGGCCGCGTGGCCTTCGCAGGTCCCTACCGTGGTTTTGGCCGGATTGTCATCGTCGAGCATCCGCATGGCTGGACCAGTCTCGTGACCGGTCTTGGGACGCTCGCCGTGTCGGTGGGGCAGGAGGTAGGGGCGGGATCCCCGCTCGGCCTTGCGCCCGCGCGGCGCGGCGAAGTTACCCTGGAGCTGCGCCGGAGCGGGGAACCGGTCAACCCGCTCGACCATCTGCAATAACGCGCCGGTCGAAAACCGCTTGGCGCATGTGCAGTCAGTGCTCATCTGGTATTCAGCGCGCAGCGGCTATAGAATGACGGCGCGCAGAGGAGAATTCTTGCCAATGAAGTTCGCCGCCCTGGCCCGCTCGGCCGCCCTTGTTACCGCCGTCGCGCTGATCCCCGCGACGACCGCCAGCCTGGCGCAGGTCGACGGTCGTGCCGGCCCCGAATTCGCCAAGGTCCTCGCGGTCTACCAGCGGATCAAGGCGAGTTACGTCGAACCGGTCGAAGACGAAAAGCTGATGCGCGGCATGATCGACGGCATGCTCGCCGCGCTCGACCCGCATTCGGGCTATCTCGACGGCAGCGATCTGCAGCGCCTCGAGACGATGATCGATGGTAATTACTCGGGTCTTGGTCTTTCGGTGGTCGCCGAGGACGGCGCGGTCAAGGTCATCTCGCCCTTCCGCGGCAGCCCGGCCGACAAGGCGGGGATCAAAGCGGGCGACTTCATCACCCATCTCGATGGGCGGCTGATCGTCGGTCAGACGCTAGATGAATCGGTCGCGCAGATGCGCGGGCGCGAGGGCACCTCGATCCAGCTGACCATTTTCCGTCCGGGCCGCGACGAACCGTTCGACGTCGATGTGACGCGCGGCGTGATCGAGCTCGAACCGGTCACCTGGGAGCTGCACGACGGCAATATCGGCCACATCATGATCAACGAGTTTTCGCGCGATGTCGGCAGCGACGTGTTCTCGGCGTGGGAAGACCTGAAGAGCAAGGCCACCGGCCGCCTCAACGGACTGGTGCTTGACCTGCGCTCGAACCCGGGCGGCTCGCTCGACGAGGCGGTGGCCCTCAGCGACCTGTTCCTGACCGACGGACGGATTGTCTCGCAGCGCGGCCGGGCCCGGGGTGAAAACATCGCCTACGACGCCGAAACCGTCTTCCGTGGCGATATAGCGGAAGGATTGCCGATCGTGGTCTTGATCGATGCCGGGTCCGCATCGGCCTCCGAAATCGTGGCTGGGGCGCTGCAGGATCATCGTCGCGCGGTGGTCATGGGCGAACGCAGCTTCGGCAAGGGCAGCGTCCAGTCGCTGCTCCCGCTGGGTCGCGATGCCGCGCTCAAGCTGACCACGGCGCGCTATTATACGCCGTCGGGCCATTCGGTGCAGGAAGGCGGTATCAACCCGGACATCACCGTGCCGCAGCTTTCGGATCCCGATCTTGCGCGGCGCGCCCGGTTCCAGATGCGCGAATCGGACCTGCGCGGTCATCTGATCAACGAGATCGGTCTCGCGGACGATGCGGTAGAAAAGGATGCGCGCGAGGACCCTCGTTTCCAGCAGACCGCGGAAGAGCTCGAAGCGAAGGGGATCGAGGACTT
>JBFOLW010000208.1:0-11557 GCA_040830305.1 Erythrobacter sp. | reverse complement strand
TGAGGTGCCTTAGCTTGCTGCAACGCAGCGACGCGTGGACCAAGCTGGACTCGCGTCGAGTGCAAGGGCGAAAATGAAACGGTGAAAAAAATTTTGCGGGCACAAAGCATCGTGCCGGGTTGAGATTCAATCGAATCCCGAGGCGCAATTTTGGAATCGGAAGATCATCGGCTTGCCGGTCCCCGGAAAGACTCCGGCGCTGCCGCATCCCGTCCGCAGCACGGGATGGCGACAACGCCGAAGAAGGCGGGGCGACGCGATCCGTCAGCTCGCCTTGCGCGGGGAGGCGGTGAAGGCGAAGACTGCGTGTTCGCGCGGATCGGACAGCCGCGTCTTTTCAATCTTTGCGAGCTTGTCCGAGAGATTCTCGAACTCGCGTTCGCTGTTGGCCACGATGACGTTGGCCTGGAAGATCTGGCTTCTGCCGCCGAGCGCGGGCAGCGGTGTGCTCCTGCCGAGCCCGGAGACCGCTCTGCGAGCAAGACGGTCGACGCTCGAGCTGCCCGAACGATGATACATTTCGACGTTGACCGGACGACCATCGGCACCGCGCTGGAAACGGACCATGGCAATGCCTTCACCCGTTGCCTGACGGAGAGGACGCTCGGCCGCAATGAGATTGCGGTCCAGATCGCGCGAAATCTGTTCGACGGCAGCGCTTTCGGCCGACACGACGATATCCTGGGACGTGGCCGGAGCGGCCGTAACAAGCAGCGCACCGGCAAGAGCTAAGAGGGGGGTCTTCATCGGATCATCCTTTCGTTCACAAAAGATGATCGGCCGCAGACTCGTGTCGCTCTGCCCGCCGGATGGCAGGAGGCAATCCCCTGTATCACGATCATTGGTCGATCGGGACGAACCAGCGGCTGCGGTTGCCGGATGTCCTGCGCCTGATGGTAGGCCGCGACAGATTGTTGTCAAATCAGGGGTGGTTTTGGGTGTTTTTCGAGCATTCCTGCACTTTGCGACCCACGGCACGAAAGGATCGAATGTATCGGCAACAGATATTTCAGTTCCTGCGCAGCCTTTGATCATTTTTGAGATACATAGTTTGTTTTGCCACCATTTCGGCACAATTTCCGTTCGTCCGCTGGTCGAGCGAGACATGCGTTCCGTCGATGATTTCGCTCGATTGCATCCTCTTCGATCCGCTTGCAGTTTTCCATCCGGCGATCCATCCTGCGCCGAAAGGAGGCTCGCGATGCTTGACCGACTGATTGCCGCACTAGACCGTCATCGCCTGGCAATCTCGATCGGCGCGGGTGCGTGGTTTTGGGCCAGTGCGGCGGTATATGCGCGTTTCCTTGCTCTCCCCGAGGTACCTCCCGGCATCAAGGACGGTTTCTTCTGGGCTTCGGTCATCGCAAATGCGAGCTGGTGGGGCTTCCTCAATCCCCGGATCGAGGCGCGACGCAAGGCTCTGGCGTCGCACGAAACTAAAGAAGGCTAGGCAGTGCTCGCTTTGGCGTGGTCGGCGATCGTCCCAGCGACCTCGTCGACGAGCTCCAGCGGAAGATCGTGGCCCCAGCCGGCTATCGTCTTGAGCCTGGCTCCGGGAATGGCCGCCGCCGTGTCGCGGCCACCCTCGCACGGGACCAGCGGATCGTCTTCGCCGTGCAGCACCAGCGTCGGCACGGCAATCGACTTGAGCATTTCGCGGCGATCGCCATCGGCGACAATTGCCGAGAGGTGTCGCGTCGGCCCTTCGGGATAAAAGCTGCGCCTGACGTTCACCCGGGTCCGCTCGCGCAATCGCTGCTCGTCGGTCGGGAATCCCGGCGAACCGATCGTGCGAGCCAGCATCATGCCATGCTCGACCAGCACTTCCTCATCCGTGCTCTTGGGTCTCGTGACCAGCGCCTTCAACGCCTTGGGTTCGGCAGGCGGGAGCTTGGGATTGCCGGTCGTCGAGAAGATCGAAGTGAGCGAAAGGCATTTGTCGGCATGGCGTGAAGCGAAGTGCTGGGCGATCATCCCCCCCATACTCGCGCCAACGATATGCGCCTTCTCGATCCCCAGCGCATCGAGCAGCCCGGCGCCGTCATCGGCCATATCGGCCAGAGTATAGGGGACCTTGGGCGTGAACCCGATCTTCGACAGCAGGGTCATCTTGATCAGCCCGGGCGCCTTCACCCCGTCGAACTTGTGGCTGAGGCCGATATCGCGATTGTCATAGCGGATTACGCGGAACCCGTGACCGGCAAGCGCATCGACCAGCTCGTCCGGCCACAGCGTCAACTGGGCGCCGAAACCCATGATCAGCAGCAAGGGCGGGTGGGCCTTGTCGCCGTGCTCCTCGTAGTGAATCTCGATCCCGTTCGCGATGGCCTTTGGCACGCTGCTTCTCCCATTCCTCGGCTCTTCGGGACCTCACCGCAAACGCGTGGGAATGTCCATCGCCAATGATCGGACGGGCGCAAACATGGTTACCGAACAGCTAAGGCCCGCTCAATTATGTCGTTCGGATACAAGCGCGCGGGCGAGCAAGGGGCCAAACTGCTCCTCCTACACTCGACACCTGCGGGAACCGCTATGGCCGAAAGACGAAGCGAGGGGCGCAAGCCCACGCAGTACAATGTCCGCATCACCGTTGCGGGCGTCGGCCTTTACTGCTCGATCCGCAATCTTTCGCTGTCGGGGTGCATGGTGGAATGCCGCGACCTGCTCGCCAAGGTCGGCTCTCCTGTCGAGCTGGCATTGCTGCCGGGCTACGTCGTGCAGGGGCAGGTTGCCTGGCAAGTGGGCGAGAGCCTGGGGATTTTCTTCCTCAAGCCGATCAGCGCCCAGGTGGTACGCCACTATGCGCTCGACGACTGGATGCTGCGCAGCGACTGGTCGCTGGGAACCTGGGACTTGCTCAGGCGGTGACCCGTCCCGTGCGCAGGGGGCTCCGCGCCTCTCTCGCCGCAAATTGGACACAATAGTGCCGGAAAAGCCGGAAACGCAGGAGGATTCGGTTGTCAGACAAGGAAAAAGCCGAACGAAGAGACGGCAAACGGGCTGAAACAGACGATCGGATCGAGTTTACGATCGACGGGGCCTCCTTTCCTGGCAGGATTCTGAACCTGTCGCACGACGGATGCATGATCGAAGGCGATTGCGTGACGGCCACCGCGGGACGCGAGATTTCGGTGACGCTGGTGGCGGGATACGCGATGGCAGGCACGATCGCCTGGAAAAATGGCGCCCGCATCGGCATCGGTTTTCACCAACCGCTGGTCGAAGCAACGCTCAGATACTTCCAGCTACGGACGATCGAGCACGAGACGCATCGGCCACCGGCCGACCAGTTCGGGCGCGATTTCCCGCCGCTTCGCCCCACCCGCGACCTGAGCTGAACCGTCCGCATCGACACGACCGGCGGTTGCATCGCGTTCAGGGTACCAGCACCGTATCCCGCGCTACGGGATCGGTATCGGGATAATCCATCGTGAAGTGAAGGCCGCGGCTTTCGTGTCGTTTCAGCGCGCTGCTGACGATCAACCCGGCACAATCGAGCAGGTTACGGAGCTCGATCAGGTCGGTGGTGACACGGAAGGAGCCGTAATAGTCTGCTACTTCCTGCCGCAACATCTCGATCCGGTTGCCCGCACGCTCCAGTCGCTTGGTGGTGCGAACGATCCCGACATAGTTCCACATGAAGCGGCGGATCTCTGTCCAGTTCTGCTTGATGACCACCTCCTCGTCGGAATCGGTCACCCGGCTTTCGTCCCACGGCAGGATAGCAGGCGGATCGTCGAGCTGGTCCCAGCATTCGAGGATGTCCTTGGCCGCCGCCTCGCCGAATACGAAACACTCGAGCAGGCTGTTGGAAGCGAGACGGTTGGCGCCGTGCAAGCCGCTTTCGGTACATTCGCCCGCCGCCCACAGGCCCGGGAGGTCCGTCTTCGCATCGAGCCCGATCTTCACCCCGCCGCAAGTATAGTGCTGCGCGGGGACGACCGGGATCGGCCCCTTGGTCATGTCGATGCCGAGGCTCATCAGTTTTTCGTGGATGGTCGGGAAATGCTCGGTCACGAATTCGGGCGGCTGGTGGCTGATATCGAGGTGGACGTAGTCGAGCCCGTAGCGCTTGATCTGGTCGTCATTGGCGCGGGCCACGATATCGCGCGGGGCGAGTTCCATCCGCTCGGGATCGTACTGCTCCATATAGCGCTCGCCGGTGATTGGATTGACCAGCCAGCCACCCTCGCCGCGCACGGCTTCCGTAATCAGGAAGTTCTTGACGTCGAGGTTGTAGAGACACGTAGGGTGGAACTGCATCATCTCCATGTTCGAGACGCGCGCGCCCGCACGCCATGCCATGGCGATCCCGTCGCCTGTCGCGCCGCGCGGTGAAGTACTGAAGAGGTAGACACGCCCTGCACCACCGGCAGCGAGCACGGTGGCGCGGGCGACATGGGTGACGACCTCGCCGCTTTCCTCATCGAGCGCATAGGCGCCCCACACCCGGCCAGATCCCGAATAGTCGACCTGGTTGCGACCGGTGATCAGGTCGATGCAGCTTTGTCCCGGCAGCAGCGTGATGTTCGGATTTTCTTCCGCCGCCTTGAGCAGCGCCGCCTGCACCGCCCAGCCGGTCGCATCGTTCACATGCACGATCCGCCGGTGCGAATGACCGCCCTCGCGCGTGAGGTGCAGGTCGCCTCCCTCGTCCATGGCTTCGCGATTGAAAGGTACGCCTAGCTCGCACAACCGGTCGATCGATTGCGGCGCGCGTTCGATGACGAATTCGACCGTCTTGCGGTCGTTCAGTCCTGCACCCGCGATCATCGTGTCGCGAATGTGGTTCTCGAAGGTATCCCCTGCATCGAGCACTGCGGCGATCCCGCCCTGCGCCCACGCGGTCGAGCCGCTATCGAGGCTACCCTTGGCAAGAACCAGCACCTTCTTGGTTTCGGCGAGCGCCAGCGCGGCAGTAAGGCCGGCGGCTCCCGAACCGATCACAAGGACGTCGTGGGGAGTGTCTGTCATGCGCGCGTCATGGCCGCGCAATCGTTACGCGGCAAGAAAGGAACGTCTCGGCGCAGCGCGGTTAAGGTTCGCACGCCACCTCGCTACCGACCGAATCAACAGGGGATCCTTTCAAGCGGGGCGCAATGAGGGTCGAAAATGGGACTGGGACGCATCGCCTGCGCTTTTGGTAGGCACAGGGTTGATAGCACGGATGTGAAACGCGCGGGCGGCATGCAGGTCGGCCGGTGCCGCAGCTGCCGCGCACCGATGGAAGAGGTCGAGCCGCATCTGTGGGCGGTCCAGCGGGTGCATGACGCCGGCCTGGGGCCGAGGGCCATCAGGTAGTTGGAGGAGCGCCTTCGACACCCGTCGAACGCTTGCTGTTCCGCCATAGGAGGCGCGGATACGGTTCCCGCAGGAAACCAATCTTACCCCGCGCCGGTGAGCTGGACGAACACGTCCTCCAGGTCGGCCTCGCGTGTGGTGACGTCCTCGATGGCATAGCCGTGGCTCTGCACGATCGCGAGCACCTGCCCCGCCGTCGCCTTGTCGCGGTCGTAGGTGATCTCGAGCCGGCGCGGTTCGATCACTTCTGCCTTGGTGAAAGCCTCCTCCATGATCGGACCGCCGAGATCCTTGTCGACCGTGACCGCAACGATCTTCTCGCGCGCCATTCCGACCAGTTCGCGGGTCGGCTTGTCGGCGATCAGCTCGCCATGATTGATGATTGCGATCCGGTCGCACAATTGCTCGGCTTCCTCGAGGTAGTGCGTCGTCAGCACCACGGTCACCCCTTCGCGATTGAGTTCGGTCACCAATTCCCAGAGCTGGCGGCGCAGCTCGACATCGACACCCGCGGTCGGCTCGTCGAGCACGAGGATCGGCGGCGAATGGACCATCGCCTTGGCGATGAGCAGCCGGCGCTTCATCCCGCCCGACAGCGTGCGCGCATAGGCATCGCGCTTGTCCCACAGATGCACCGCCCTGAGCAGTTCCTCGCTGCGACGCTCGGCCCTGGGAATTCCGTAGAACCCGGCCTGGTTCTCCAGCACCTCGAACGGCGTGAAGAAGGGATCGAAGACGATTTCCTGCGGCACGATCCCGATCGAGCGCTTGGCGTTGCGCGCGTTGTCGGTGATGTCGAAGCCCCAGATGTCGGCGCTGCCACTGGACTTGCGCACGAGACCGGCAAGAATGTTGATCAGCGTCGACTTGCCTGCGCCATTGGGCCCCAGCAGCCCGAAGATCCCGCCCTGCGGCACGTCGAAGCTCACGCCCTTGAGCGCCAGCTTGGGCGGTTCGCCCGGCCCGGGGGAGGCATATTCCTTGACGAGATTGTCGATGCGGATGGCGGGAGGAGTGCTCATCCGCGTTCACCTAAGCTCTTGAGCGGCTCGGTCAAACCGATTATCGGCGCAAGCCATGAGCCTGCCTCCTCCCGAAGTGTCCGTGGTCACCACCCGTCGCGTGTGGTGCGATGGAGCGACCGACATCCGCACGGGCCGGAACTACCGTGCCGCCGCGCTCGGCCATCCCAAGGTCTATCTCGAGATCGACGAGCACGGCTATGTCGACTGCGGCTATTGCGATCGTCGCTTCGTGCTCGAAGGCGGTCCTGCGGACGGTGTCGACCAGTCGGCCCTGATGGATATCTCCGAAGGCGCCGACCCCGGTCATCGCTGACCCCTCGCCTTCGCGGGCACCTGTCCCTACATAGCAGGACATGACGCCAGCGAACGATCCGCACGCCCTGCTTTACACCCAGCTCGATCCCGAGGAAGCCAAGGCGCTTACCGCGCGCCTGCTGGCGCCTTGCGATGATGGCGAGCTCTACCTGCAGTTCATGGCGACCGAGAGTTTCGCTTTCGACGACGGGCGGCTGAAGACCGCCGATTACAGCCGCGACTCGGGCTTCGGGCTGCGCGGCGTATCGGGTGAGACCACCGGTTTTGCGCATGCCAATGAAATCAGCGCCGCAGCCATCGCGCGCGCCGGCGAGACGCTGCAACTGCTCGATGCGACCAGTTCGCCGCACGCCGCGCCGCCCGAGCGGACCAACCGTCATCTTTATACCGATGCCAGCCCGCTCGACCTGGTACCCTTTGCCGAAAAGGTCGCGCTGCTCGAAAAGATCGACGCGGTGGCGCGCGCGAAGGATCCGCGCGTGGCGCAGGTCAGCGCCAGCCTTGCGGGCAGCTGGAGCGCGATCGACATCATTCGCGCCGATGGCTTCACCGCGCGCGACATCCGGCCGCTGGTGAGGCTGAACGTACAGATCGTCGCCGAAGCCAACGGCCGCCGCGAGACGGGCAGCTTCGGCTTTGGCGGGCGCTATCTCTACGATGATCTGTTCGACGAAGGCCGCTGGATGAACGCGGTAGACGAGGCGGTGCGCCAGGCACTGGTAAATCTCGAAAGCGTCGATGCCCCTGCGGGCGAGCGCACCGTCCTGCTCGGCCCCGGCTGGCCGGGTGTACTCTTGCACGAAGCGGTCGGCCACGGGCTCGAAGGCGATTTCAATCGCAAGGGCACCAGCGCCTTTTCCGGTCGTATCGGCGAACGCGTCGCCGCGCCCGGAGTGACCGTGATCGACGACGGCAGCATCGCCAACCGTCGCGGCTCGCTCAGCATCGACGACGAAGGTACGCCGACGCGCGAAACGGTGCTTATCGAAGACGGTATCCTCAAGGGATACATGCAGGACCGGCTCAATGCGCGACTGATGGGGGTCGAGGCCACCGGCAATGGCCGGCGCCAGTCCTACGAACATGCGCCGATGCCGCGCATGACCAACACCTTCATGCAAGGCGGCAGCGACGATCCCGAAGAACTGCTCAGCCGCGTCGACGACGGCATCTACGCCACCAGCTTCGGCGGCGGGCAGGTCGATATCGTCTCGGGCAAGTTCGTTTTCGCCTGCACCGAGGCCTACCGGGTCGAGAAGGGCAGGATCGTCACCCCGATCAAGGGCGCGACGCTGATCGGCGATGGCCCGACCGTGCTCACCAAGGTGCGCGGCATCGGCAACGACATGGCGCTCGACGAAGGCATCGGGATGTGCGGCAAGGGCGGACAGAGCGTCCCTGCGGGTGTCGGCCAGCCCACCCTGCTGATCGACGGCATTACCGTGGGCGGTACTGCCTGAGCCGGCGCGTGGAATACTCATCGCAGGTTCAGGCAATGTGATGTAGTATCCGCGAACCCATCAGGAGACACGCCATGCTCAAGCCCCTTGCCCTCGCCACTGCCGCGCTTGGCCTGCTGGCCGCGCCCGCGCTGGCTGAAGAACCTGCCGAAATGACCCGCGGCGAGGCGAAGCTCGCCAAGCTTCTCGAAGGCCGCGAAGCGGGTGAGCCGCAGCGCTGCATTCGTACCTTCGGCAGTCGCAACCTGACCCAGATCGATGGAACCGCACTGACCTATCGCGACGGCAAGACCGTCTGGGTCAATTACACGCGCAATCCCGAAAGCATCGACAATAGCGATATTATGGTCATCCGGCGGTTCGACGGCACCAGCCTGTGCCGTACCGATCAGGTCCATATGGTCGACCGTCTGGGTGGCTTTTTCAGCGGAGTGCTCTTCCTCGACGAGTTCGTCCCCTATACCGAGGTCGACGCCGAAGGGTAAAACAACGCGCTTACGGGCGTTGCACCAGGCCCCCTGCCTCTGCCCTGCGTTTGACCGCACGGCCGAGGAACACGCCGACTACAGCGAATAGCGGTAGCACCAGCCCCGGGGCGGGAAGCACGAAGCCGAACAGCGTGGCCGCCACCCGCGTCACAGCGGTCAGCCCCAGCATGGTCGCCACGCCCACCACGAGCATGCCGAAGCCGTCGGCGAGCGGGCCGTTGACGCGATCCCCGAGCAGTGCCCGATCATTCATCGCCGCCAGCAGGAACAGCGCGACGAGCGGCAGCAGCGCGCCGTTGAATGCCTGCGCGGCGAGGATCGCGGGCGCCGGCTTGAGGTCGGCAAGGCCGAATCCAAGACCGATCAGCAGCACCACCGCCCATACCGCGCGAAATCGCCAGCCACTCGCTCGCCAGCGCGGGTCGTCCGCCGCACCAAACAGGCCTCGAGCGGTCAGGGCGGCCGCGAGGGGAGCCGTGACTGCCGAAGAAATCCCTGCGGCGAGCAGGCCGATGCCGAAACCCGTACGCGCCCAGTTTCCTAGTCGGGCGGCGAGCGTTTCGCCGAGTTCGGTGAAGGAAAATTCGCCCGCCAGTGCGGTTCCGACAACGAGGATCGATGCGGTTATCAGCACGCCGAACCCGACCGAGACGGCAAGACCGAACCGCAAGTCCCCGAGACCCTGCCCGCGCGCCAGCGCCGCGCCGAGGAAAAGGTTGTAGGGCACGACCGTCGTTCCCACGAGCGCCAGCACCGCCAGCAGCGCGACCGGATCGTCGGCAAAGCCCGGTGAAGGAACGAGGCCTGAGAGCAGGGCCCCGATGGCCGGCGCAAGCGAGATCGCAACCACCAGGAATCCCGCGCCCATCAGGGCAACGAAGATCGCCATGAGCCGCGCGACCAGCTGCGGCGAACCTGCGAGCAACAGACCGCCGGCAGCCACTGCAATCGCCGTGGTGACCGTCTCAAGCGGGAGGTCGAGCGCCAGCATCGCTCCTGCAGCCCCGCCGAGGATATTGCCAGCCTCATAGGCCGCGCATCCCAGCAGCACCGCCCCACCGACCAGCACCAATGTCACGACCCGCATGAATCCTGACGGGTAGCGACGGCGCAGGACGGTTGCGAGATCGTCACCCGTCGCAACCGCGAGTCGCCCGGCGAATTCCTGCAGCGTGAAGGTTGCAATGCCGGAGAACAGGATCGCCCACAGCAGTGCCGGGCCAGCACTCGCCCCCGCGCTTGCCGCGGCAGTTACCGTTCCGGGTCCGATGAACGCCGCCGCGATTGCGGACCACAACAGGATCGAGCCGATGCGCTTCATTGTTCGTCCTTGTGGCGCAAGCCGCGCTGCGCCGCAATCAGCCTCGCGCGCGGCCAGTCTCGCACAGCGCCTGCGCCGGACAGTTCATGCAATCCGGTGCAGCGGGCCGGCACCAGGTCTGACCGAGCTTTTTCATCAGCAGGTGATGCTCATCATAGTTCGCCCCCGACCAGTCTTCGGGCATCGCGGGCATGATCGCATCGAACGCTTTCGCCGTGCTTGCCCTGGCTGGAACGAGCCCCATCCGCTGGAGGATCCGCGTGTGGTGACCGTCGAGCACGATCGCGCGGCGATCCAGCGACGAGGCGTTCATGATCCCTGCGGCAATCTTGCGGCCGATGCCTGGTAGGTGCTCGAGCCAGTTCATCGCCTCGTGCGTATCCATCTTCGCAAGGTGCGACAGGTCCACCGCACCGCGCCGCTCGACCAGAGCGGACAGGCTCGCCTTGAGCCGCTCGGCGGCGATATTGGGATAGGTCTGGGTCGCCAGCTCGACCTGCAGATCGGCCAGCGGCGCATCGGCTACCGCCTCCCAAGAACCGTAGAGTTTCAGCAGGAGGTCGGTCGCCGCATTGGACACCTCGGACTTCGTCCGCGCACCAATCACCCCTTGCACCAGCACCCATTCGGGCTTGCGCCATTCCGCCGCGGCGCGCTCGACCCGCCCGAAACGCTGGACCAGAAGGTCCTGCAGATGGCGCAGTGTCTGAGTACGCGGATCGGGGCCGAGGGGCAGTTCCATCGCCTAACGCCGCAGGGTCATGGCTATCCCCGCAACGATCAACGCGCCAGAAATCACCAGCTCGCGGGTCACGGTTTCCCCCAACAGCGCCACACCGCCCAGCGCGGCCACCAACGGGGTCGCGAGTTGCACGGTTGCCAGCGTGGCAAGCCCCAAAGCGGGCGACACGCGGTTCCATACGACATAGCCCAGCCCCGAGGTGACGGCCCCCGATAGCGCGGCGAGCGCGAAGCCATCGGCTCTCGGCATTTCGGCAGACAGCGCGAGCAGCGGCAGCGCGAGCAGCGCGCCGATGGCGAAGCTGCGGGCTGTGTGCACACCCGGCGCCGCTGCCCCGCGCCCAATCATCGTGTAGGCTCCCCAGGCAATTCCCGAGACCGCCATGAACAGGGACGGCAACAGGCGGCCGCCTTCGACCTGCGGTACCAGCAATACGGCAAGGCCCGTGAGCGAGACCACGAGCCCGGTCCAGCCAAACGACCGGATTCGTTCGCCGCGCGCCACCCCGCCGAGCAGGACTGTCGCCTGCACGACCGCGAACAGGATCAGGGTTCCCGTCGCGGTAGGCAGTTCGACAAAGGCCCAGGAGAACATCGCGACGTAGACGAACAGGCTTGCACCGCCCGAAAGGCTCCACCGACCCTCGGAGCGGATCAGCAGCGGCGCGAGCACGAGCGCTCCTGCCGCGAGGCGGACGAGCGAGAACGCAGCCGCGTCGATGCCGCCGCCGGCCAGCGCGGCACGCGCCAAGATCGAGTTCCCGGCGAAGGCCAAAATCGCCAGCGCCGCAAGCAACGCAACGGATCCCGCACTCAAGCGGGGCGCGGTGGCGGTCGGGTTCGGCGCTTGGTTGCCTATTCCCACTCGATCGTGCCCGGCGGCTTCGACGTATAGTCGTAGACCAC
>JBFOLW010000207.1:0-6712 GCA_040830305.1 Erythrobacter sp. | reverse complement strand
GTGCTTCCCGACCGGACAACACGCCGGGCGATCGGCGAGCGCGAGCTGATCTGGATGATGGCGCTGCTGATGGCCTGCAACGCCTTCGGCATCGACGCGATCCTTCCTGCACTCGACGAGCTTGCGGGCAGCCTCGGCGCACAAGGCAACGACCGCCAGTTCGTGGTCGGCATCTACCTGCTCGCGGCGGGTGTCGGCACGTTGGTCCCGGGCGCTTTCGCCGACCGCTTCGGCCGGCGGCCGGTGCTGTTTACCGCGCTGGGATTCTACATCGTGCTGTCGCTTGCCTGTGCGGCGGTGACGAGCTTTACCGAACTGATCGTCCTTCGCGCGCTGCAAGGCTTCTTCGCCGCCGGGATCATCGCGCTCCCGCCCGCGATCATCCGCGACCGCGTGGGCGGCGACAAAATGGCGCGGATGATGAGCCTCATCTTCGTCATTTTCCTGCTGGTCCCCGCCGTCGCGCCGAGCATCGGGCAGGGCGTCTTGCTGCTGCTCGGCGACTGGCGCTGGATTTTCGTCGCGATGGCACTGCTCGGCGTGGTCATGACCGCCTGGGTACATTTCCGCCTGCCCGAAACGCTGCACGAGGAAGACAAGCAGGCGATCAACATCTCGGTTATCGCGCGCAACATGCGCAGCGCGGTCACGCTGCGGTCGACTATCGGATACACCCTGGCAAGCGCGCTGGTGTTCGGCGGGCTGTTCGGGTTCATCAATTCCTCGCAGCAGCTGATCGGCGAGGCCTATGGCGCGGGCGATCTCTTCCCGGTGCTGTTCGCCCTGTGCGCGGGGTGCATGGCGCTCGCGAACTGGTCGAACAGCCGCATCGTCGAACGTTTCGGCGCGCGCCGCGTCAGTCACACGGCGCTGTTCCTGTTCATTGCCGTCGCCGCAATGCAGCTGTGGTTCGCCAACCAGCCCGACAAATCGCTATGGACCTTCATCCCGCTGATGGCTGCCAACATGAGCCTGCTGGGCTTCATTGGCGCCAATTTCGGATCGATCGCGATGCAGCCTTTCCGCCATATCGCGGGGGCCGCTTCGAGCGCACAAAGCTTCCTGCGGATGACCACCGGGGCGCTGCTCGGCGCGGCGGTCGGCTATGCCTATGACGGCACGGCGAGGCCGCTCGCACAGGCGCTGCTGGTAACCGCGATCGTGAGCCTGGTGTTCGTCCTGTACTCCGAGCGCGGCTCGCTGTTCGGCCCACCGGAACCCGACGAAGTCGATTAAGGTCGCTCGGGTCGCAAGCGCTGTTGTCGCGGGCAGGTTACTTGTGCCCGATCGTGCGTTTGAAGGTTTCGGGCAGGAACAGCAGGCCGACGACCAGGCTCAGAACCGCGACCCCGACCGGGTACCACAGCCCTGCGTAGATATCGCCGGTCGCCGCGACCATCGCAAAGGCGATCGTCGGCAGGAAGCCGCCGAACCAGCCATTGCCGATATGATAAGGCAGGCTCATCGCGGTGTAGCGGATACGGGCGCTGAACAGCTCGACCAGCAATGCGGCGATGGGGCCGTAGACCATGGTCACCAACAACACGAGCGCGGTTAGGATCGCGACCACCAGCGGGCGGTTGATGGCCGCTGGATCGGCACGCTGCGGGTAGCCCGCTTCGGCCAGCGCAGTTTCGAGTTCCGCAAGGTCGGAGCCGGGATAGACCATGACCGTCTTGTCGCCCACCTTAACGTTGGCCAAGCCCGGCGCATCGTAAAGCCACCCTTCCGAATAGGGCACTCCGGCCTTGGCCAGCGCCGACTTGGCGATGTCGCAGCCATTGGTGTCAAACGAAGTCTTGCCTATCGGGTCGAACTGCACCGAACATTCATCGAGCGCGGTGCTGACCACCACCGGAGCGCGTTCCTGCGCCTCGGCCAACGCCGGATTCGCAGCGCCGGTCAGTGCGCCGAACAGCGGGAAATAGAGTAGGGCGGCAAGGCCGAGCCCGCTCATGATGATCGGCTTGCGCCCCACCCGATCACTCAGCCAGCCGAAGAACACGAAAAAGGGCGTGCCGATCACCAGCGCGATGGCGATCAGGATATTGGCCGTGCCGCCATCCACCTTGAGCACCTTCTCGAGATAGAACAGCGCGTAGAACTGGCCGGTGTACCAGACCACCGCCTGGCCCGCGACCGCGCCGAGCAGCGCGACAAGCACCCATTTGAGGTTGCCCCATTTGCCGAAGGCTTCGGACAGCGGCGCCTTGGAGGTTTCGCCTTCCGCTTTCATCTGCTGGAAGACGGGGCTTTCGGACAGTTGCAGCCGGATCCACAGCGATATGCCGAGCAGGATGGCCGAAAGCAGGAAGGGCACGCGCCAGCCCCAGTCGGCGAAGGCTTCCTCGCCCATCCAGGTCCTGAGCCCGATGACCACCAGCAGCGCCGCGAACAGTCCGAGCGTGGCGGTGGTCTGGAGGAAGCGGGTGAAGAAGCCGAGTTTCCCTTCAGGGGCATGCTCGGCAACATAAATCGCCGCGCCGCCATCCTCGCCGCCCAGCGCGAGGCCCTGCAACAGGCGCAGCGCCACGAGCAGCAGCGGAGCGGCCACGCCGATACTGGCATAGCTCGGCAGCAGCCCGACCGCGAAGGTCGAGAGGCCCATCAGCCCCATGGTGACGAGGAAAGTATACTTGCGCCCGACGAGGTCGCCCACCCGCCCAAAGACCAGCGCGCCGAAGGGACGCACGGCAAAGCCCGCGGCGAATGCTCCTAGAGCAAGGATGAAGGCGGTGGTGTCGTTGACCCCGGAAAAGAACTGCGCCGAGATGATCGTCGCGAGCAGGCCGTAGAGGTAGAAATCATACCATTCGAACACCGTCCCCAAGGACGACGCGATGATGACCTTGCGATGCGACTGCGCAGGTGTAGCGGTGTCTGGCATGAATTCCCCCCCGCCGCCTTACTCGCTTGCCAGCCTCCGCCATGCAAGCCCTGCAAATTCGCACAGCAGCGGACGCGTATCGCGCGGGTCGATGATGTCCTCGACATTGAAGCGTTCGGCGCTGCGGAAGGGCGAGGTGACCTTGTCCAGCCGCTCGCGGATCGCGGCGAGTTCGGCTTCGGGGTCCTCGGCGGCTTCGAGTTCGGACTTGTAGGCGACCTCCAGCCCGCCCGCGATCGGAAGGCTGCCCCAGTCGCCCGAGGGCCAGCAATAGCGATACTGGAAGGTCTCGGCATTGCTCATCGCGCTGCCCGCAATGCCATAGGCGCGACGCAGCACCACCGAGGCTAGCGGGACGGTGGCCTTGTAGACCGCGTTCATTGCCTGGACGCCGTAACGGATCGTGCCCGCCATTTCGGCCTCGCGCCCGATCATGAAACCCGGATTGTCGACGAGGTGGACGACTGGCAGGCGGAACTGGTCGGCAAGCTTGACGAAACGCTCGACCTTCTCGCTCGATTTCGCGTCCCACGATCCGCCGAGATAGCTCGGGTCGCTGGCAAGTACCGCTACCGGCCAGCCATCGAGCCGGGCGAGCGCGGTAATGCAGGCGCGGCCCCACATGCGGCCGATCTCGAACACGGTGCCCTGGTCGAACACCATCTCCATGCAGCGCCGCATCGAATAGACCTGCTTGTCGCCGCGCGGGACAAGGTCGAGCAGCGCTTCCTCGCGGCGATGGACGGGATCGGTGCAATTCGATCGGCGGGCCAGTTGGCCGACATGCTCGGGCATGAAGGAGAGGAAATGCCGCGCGCGGGCAAAGGCTTCGGCCTCGCTGGTGACCTCGTCGTCGACCACGCCGTTGCGCGTGTGGATGGCGCTGCCGCCCAAGTCTTCCTTGGCCTGCTGGTGGTCGGTCGAGCCCTTGTAGCTTTCGCCGAGTCCGTCGACCACGGCGGGGCCGGCGGCGAAGATCTGGCTGAGGCCCCTGACCATGATCGAATAATGGCTGGCGACGGTGCGCGCCGCGCCGAGGCCTGCTGTGGGGCCCAGCGCCAGCGCGACGACCGGCACCGTGTCGAGGTTTGTCACCACGTCCGACCAGCCGGGGACTGCGGGAATATAGGTCGCGCCGATCTGTTCGAGCGTCTTGACGCTGCCACCGCCGCCGGTCCCGTCGATCATGCGGATGAGCGGCATTTTGAGCTCATGCGCCATTTTTTCGGCCTGCACTATCTTGCGGGAAATCCCCGCATCGGCCGCGCCGCCGCGAATGGTGAAATCGTCTGCCGTCGCGACGACCGGGCGGCCGTTTATCTCGGCCTTGCCGAACAGGAACGGGGCAGGGAGGACGCCCGTAAGGTTGCCGTCCTCGTCATAGGCACCCTTGCCGGCGATCTTGCCGATCTCGCGGAAGGTGCCATCGTCGCACAGCGCGGCAAGCCGCGCGCGGGCATCCATCTTGCCGCGAGAGTGCTGGCGCGAGACCTTCTCCTCGCCGCCCATCTGCTCGGCGAGCGCCTCGCGGCGACGCAGTTCTTCCAGTTCACGCTCCCAGCTCATGCGTGACACTTGCCGTTCGGTTTGAGCGAAGTCGAGGACCGTTTTCGCCAGCGTGTCTCGACTACGCTCGACACGAACGGAGGGGTCAGTCTTCGCCGGCCGGTTCCACCACCGCCAGCACCGCCTCGACCTGCACCTGCGCGCCTTCGCTGGCGGAAAGCTCGGTCACGGTCCCGTCGAAGGGCGCGGTGAGCGCGTGTTCCATCTTCATCGCCTCAAGCACCATCAGCCGCTGACCCGCGGTGACCGCATCGCCCTCGGCGACATCGACCGCGATGACCTTGCCGGGCATCGGCGCGAGAATTGCACCGTCGGCGGCGGAGTGGGTGCCTCCGCCATCATGCCGAAATGGGCTGACCGTGAAGACAGCGCCATTCTCGTATCGTAGACCCTCCCTAACCTCGCCTTGGAAGCCGTCGTAGTCGTCTCCAAACTGTTGCGAAGTTGAGAAGTCGCCGATGACTTGCTCCTCTCCATTCACGAGCAGCCGGACGCGCTTTTCGCTCTCCGCGTTCAGGCGAAAGCCCGCCAACCCTGCAACCATTTCTTGGCCCTTTTCCCACCAATCGGGGGCCACGGCTTCGTCGGCGGCGGTCTGCAACGCGAAGCCAGAAAGCTTCGGTTCGTCCGTCAAATCGTCCAAATGAGCGTTGATCGTGTCGGTTGTCATCCGGCCTAACTGGAAATCTTCCAGCGCGAACAGCCGGTGCAGGAACCAAGCATTGCTTTTTACAGGGTGGATCGCCGTTACAGCGCATGCTCGCCACATGCCATCAATGACGGTTTCACGATCTTCGGCGTGATAAATGATCTTGGCGATCATTGGATCATAGAACGGTGAGACTTCAGCACCCTCCTCGATCCCCGTGTCGATACGCGTGTAATCGGTTCCGATCTCGGCTACCTGCAATCGACCAATGCTCGGCAAGAACCCCTTCGCCGGGTCCTCTGCATAGAGCCGCGCTTCCATCGCCCAACCGTCGATGAAGAGTTCGTCCTGCTTCAGCGGGATCGGCTCGCCGCTCGCCACCCGCAGCTGCCACTCCACCAAGTCCACCCCAGTGATCTCCTCGGTGACCGGGTGCTCGACCTGCAGCCGGGTGTTCATTTCCATAAAGAAGATGCGGTCGGCGCGCAGGCCTTCGCTGGCATCGGCGATGAATTCGATCGTGCCCGCGCCTTCGTAATCGACTGCTTTCGCAGCGCGCACGGCGGCGGCGCAGATTTCCTCGCGGGTCGCCTCGTCCATACCGGGGGCGGGGGCTTCCTCGATCACCTTCTGGTGGCGGCGCTGCAAGGAACAGTCGCGTTCGAACAGGTGGACGACATTGCCGTGGCTGTCGCCGAACACCTGCACCTCGATGTGGCGGGGCGAGGTGATCCACTTTTCGAGCAGCACCTCGTCATTGGAGAAGCTGGCCTTGGCCTCGCGGCGGCAGCTCTCGAGCGCGGCTTCAAAATCCTTCGCCGCATCGACCTTGCGCATGCCTTTGCCGCCGCCGCCTGCTACGGCCTTGATCAGCACCGGATAGCCGATCGCGTCGGCCTCTTTCTGCAAGCGCTCGACCGACTGATCCTCGCCTTCGTAGCCGGGCGTTACCGGCACGCCCGCCGAACGCATCAGCTTCTTGGCTGCGTCCTTGAGGCCCATCGCCTCAATCGAGGAGGGCTTCGGGCCGACCCAGATCATCCCCGCGTCGATCACGGCCTGCGCGAAGCCGGCGTTTTCGGACAGGAAGCCGTAGCCGGGGTGGATCGCCTCCGCACCGGTCTGCTTGGCCGCCGCGATGATCTTGTCGCCCACCAGATAGCTCTCCGCTGCAGGCGAAGGTCCGATGTGCACTGCCTCGTCCGCCTGGCGCACATGGAGCGCCTTGGCATCGGCATCCGAATAGACCGCCACAGTGGCGATCCCCATCTCGCGCGCGGTGCGGATGATGCGGCAGGCGATTTCGCCGCGATTGGCGATGAGAAGCTTCTGGATCATGCGGGCGGGTTAGTCTGCCGGGCACGAAAAGAAAACCGTTCGTGTCGAGCGTGGTCGAGACACTTCGGAAGCAAGTATCTCGACTGCGCGCCTTCGCGCTCCGCTCGATACGAACGAAGTTTTGCGGCTACCACCCGGCGACAGGACGGAAATCGTGGCGGCTCCAGATGATTGGCTCCTGCGGGCCGCTGGGGCGGTTCCAGACCGCTTCGAAGAAAGCGGCGACCATGTGGCCGAGTTTCTCCACCCCGTTCACGCGCGTGCGTGTGTCC
>JBFOLW010000206.1:0-10947 GCA_040830305.1 Erythrobacter sp. | reverse complement strand
GTGAAAGGCATTGCCGCCGAGGGATTGGCAGCGACCGAGGCCATGCTCGACTTTGCCCGCGACCACTCGCTTGCGCGCCTATCGCTCGACCGCGGCTATGGCCCTGAAACCGTGTGGGAGCCCGCACCGCTGACCGTCACGCTGGGCGATTACGCGGTTCCTTTCCCGCACGGAAGCTTCCTCCAGCCGACGCGCGACGGGGAAAGCATTCTTGTCGGCGACGCGCTGAACTTCCTCGAGGGCGCGTCTACCGTTGCGGACCTGTTTTCCGGCCTGGGAACCTTCGCTTTCGCGCTGGCCGGACCGCGCAAGGTGCTGGCG
The DNA here is from genome assembly GCA_040830305.1 of Erythrobacter sp. Taxonomy (GTDB): domain Bacteria; phylum Pseudomonadota; class Alphaproteobacteria; order Sphingomonadales; family Sphingomonadaceae; genus Qipengyuania. The sequence goes on along the minus strand of JBFOLW010000206.1, from coordinate 10,626 downwards.
GTCGAGGCGGCACGCGATGCACACCTCGCCTGCAAGGCGGCCGCCAATGCGCGGCAGGCGCCGGTACTGACGCTGCACCGCGACCTGTTCCGCAATCCGCTGCAGCCCGAGGAGGCGAGCCGCTTCGGCGCGATCCTGCTCGATCCGCCGCGTGCCGGTGCCCGCGAGCAAGTGACGCAGATTGCCGCCAGCAGCGCGACGCGCGTCGCCTATGTCAGCTGCAACCCGGTGAGTTGGGGGCGCGATGCGAAGGTGCTGGTCGACGCCGGCTTCAGGCTCGAAAAGCTGCGTCCGGTCGGGCAGTTCCGCTGGTCGACGCATGTCGAGCTGACGAGCTACTTTACGCGCTGAGAGCGCAATGCCCCGAGCACTTGCTGGCGCAGCCACATGCGCGCATCCTCGCTCGAATAGGCGTGGTCGGCATCGTGGCAGCGGGCGATCCGGGCGTCGTCCGCATCCCAGCGCTCGGCAAAGACCTGTGCGGTCCGGTCGCTTTCGGCCAGCAAAATGGTCGCGGGACCGGCGAATTCCTCCAGTCCGGCCTGCATTTCCTCGGCAAGCGAGGAGGGCGCGCCGGGCTTGCGACCGGCCTTGAGCAGACCACGTGCGAGTTTCCTGAGGTCGACCTGACCTGAGAAAAGACGTGCAAGTTCGCGTGGATTCTTCAGTTTTTCTACATAGCGCGACCGGATGGCCGCAGCCGGTGGGGTGTCGTCCTCGCCGTCCTCGATCGTCCAGGGATTGCTCAACACCAGCGCATCGCATCCCGCGCCGCCCGCCAGCATGAGTGCGGAGGAGGCGTCGCAATTACCGAAGCCGACGACGCGTTCTACCTGCGGCGCGATGGCACGAAACGCAAGTAGCGCGGCGGCGATATCCTTGCTCGCCTTGCGAAAGCCCCGGTTCTCGCCCTCGCTGTCGCCGATCCCGCGACGATCGAAGCGGAAAACGGGAAATCCCGCCGAAGCGATCTCGGCGGCAAGCCGCGCTTGCCCGTTGAAGGCGCCGGCACGGATTTCGTTGCCGCCGCTGACCAGCAGCAGGCCGATGGTACCGGGGGCGTTATCGAGCGTCGCGCCGCAGGCCTTGCCCTGGCATTCGAAAGGCAGGTGCAGCCGGGTCATTCCTCGCCCAACCCGGCAAGCAGGATGGCAACCAGCGCGTCAGCCTGCGCGGGATCGTGATCGTTCTCCGCACGCAACCATAGCGGCTTGCCGCTGACCTCGGCCTGTTCGATCGCCTTGGCCCGCGAACCGGGCGGGAAGTCGCGCTCGTCGAGTTCGCGGACCAGGTCCGCGCCTAGCTCCCAGCCCGCGAGCGTCACGCCGTCCTGCCGTCCTCTGGCGAGCAGGTCATCGGAGCTTTCGCTGCGCCCCGCCTCGCGCGCGGCGAGGCTGCGGGCCCGTAGCATCCCGCGAAGGACCTGCCGCGGTTTGACCGGCGCATAGATCCAGCCCGGCAGTGCATCGGGCACCAGCCATCCGCCCGAGCGGACGCCGAACACATGCGTCGCCCCGAAATGTGCTGCGGCTGCAGTTGTGGCGGCCTGCCATTGGGCGATGGACTGGTTCGCGGCCGGGGCCGTGCTTTCGTTGCAACCGGGCAGGTCGGGAAGGAAGCAGTCGATGCCAGAGGCATCGAGCCGTCGCATAATTTCAACCAGTTGATGGCGAAACTTGTTGGCTTCGTCGAACAAGGGCGGGACGACCAGCAAGCGTTTCTTGCGGCGCCTATCGAAGCCGAGCACCATTTCCTCGCCCGCGGTGCCGTCCGGCAGCGGGCAAGGCCATGTGGCATACATTGCTGGGATCAGCCCCCGACCACCTTGGCTTCGGCAAAGGCGAGCAAGCCGCCGTAACTCTCGAGCATTTCGCCATCGACGTCCTCGTCCTCGATTACGATGTCGAGGCGGTCTTCGATCTCGGTCAGCAGGCCAGCGACAGCCATGGAATCGAGTTCCGGGAGGTGCCCGAACAGCCCGGTATCGCCATCGAAACCGTCGACCTGCGCCTGGTCGAGCCCGAGCACGTCGCGCAGGATCGCGCGCAGCGTCAGGTCGATATCGCTGCGGCTCGGCCCGGTGGGGGCGGTGCTGGCGGTTTAGGCGGTCATTCCTACGGCTTCCCCTGCTTTTGGAGGCGATGCCCTTAGCGGGGCCGATTGTGCGGTGCAAGGCGGCGGAGGATCGCCTTGGCGATCGCGGGCCATGCGCGAGGCTGGCGCCAGTCGAGACAGGTCAGCCGGTAGCGCGGCCGGTTCTCCTCCATCCAGTCACGCTTGTACGCGTCGGACCCGGTACCGAAATCGACCAGGTCCACCCCGTTGACATCGATGACATGTTCGAACAGGGCTGCGCTCAGCGTCGTGCCCGCCGACAGCGGCTTGGCGGCTTCGACGTGGGCAAGCTTGTGAATGTAGGCAGTGCCGTTTTCGACCGTCCAGAATTGCGCCGCCACGGGTGCGCCACCGGCGCGGGCAACGCCGAGGCGTATGTGTCCCGCGCTTCCCTCGGCGCGGGCAAAAGCTTCGAGGATATCGGCGCGCTCTTCCTCGGGCTTCCAGCTTTCGGCGTAAACCGCTCGATAATCCGACCAGGCAGCTTCATCGAAGCGCGTGAAGATTTCGACCTCGACCTTTTTCGCCTTGCGCTTGAGCGTGGTCCGCATCTTGCCTGGGCGCTGGGCCCAGTATTCGGTGAAGCTGCGACTTCCGACCGGCAGGACGTGGTTTTCGTCGCACTGCGTCCGGGACACGAACCAACCGGCGCCGCGCAATGCCTGCTCGAGCTTTGTGGCGCTTCCGTCCTCGTCGGGGATGGGATCGAGCACGAGCGTATGCGTTCTGGTGCGTAGGTCCCTGCCGATCGCCTTCAGCAAATCGTACCCGCCGCCAAGCGGACGCCAGGTGAAGCTGAAAAAGTAGGTCAGGCTTGCAAGGCCGCGATCCGCTTGACGGAGCGGCAGGACCGCAGTCTCGTCGCCGCGTCGCGCGACAACAAAGATCGCATTCTCGAGCAAGGCAAACCAGTCCAGCCTGTCGAAAGGGCCCTGCGCCGGCTCATCCAGCCCTTGCAGTTTGGTAACCGTCTCGTGATAGCTGACCGCGATGTCCAACGGATTTCCCTCGCATCGGAGCGTTAATGCCTGATCCCACGCCCTATCCGCTCGATCAACTGACCGAGCGCGGCAGTGCACAGGCGCCTGCCCTGGTATTGCGCGAGCGTGTGCTTAGCTTCGATGAGTTGAGAAATCGTGTTGCGCTGCTCGCCGGGTGGCTGGCCACCCGGGCGGAGAAGGGTGCGCGGGTGGCCAGTTGGGCCGCGAAGGGCGAGCTGACTTGCCTGTTGCCGCTCGCCGCCACACGTGCCGGACTGGTGCATGTGCCGATCAATCCGCTGCTCAAGCGTGCGCAGGTGGCCCACATCCTCGCCGACAGCGGTGCGGTGCTGGTGATGGGGACCAAGGCGCGGCTCGCCACACTGGAGGCCGAAGACGTTCCGCCGGATTGCATCGCAATCGACGAGGCCGAGATTTTCGGGCTGGCCGAAACGGAAGCAGCGACCCTTCCGCCATCGGGCCACGACCCGGAGGAACTGGCAGCGATTCTCTATACCAGCGGGTCGACCGGCAAGCCCAAGGGCGTAATGCTGAGCCACGCGAACATGTGGCTGGGTGCGGTCAGCGTGGCGGACTATCTCGGGATGGAAAGCGACGACGTAACGCTGGCGGTCCTGCCGCTCAGTTTCGATTACGGACAGAACCAATTGCTTTCGACCTGGTACGCGGGTGGCTGCGTGGTCCCGCTCGACTACCTGTTTCCGCGTGATGTCGCCAAGGCCTGTGCCAGGCATGGCGTGACGACGCTCGCCGCGGTTCCGCCGCTATGGGTGCAGCTCACCGGCCTGGACTGGCCGGCAGAAGCGGTGTCCTCGATGCGCCGCCTGACCAACTCGGGGGGCGCGCTGACCGTCGATCTCGTATCCGATTTGCGCTCTATCTTCCGGGAATCGAAAATTTTCCCGATGTATGGGCTGACCGAGGCATTCCGCTCGACCTATCTCGATCCGGGGCTGGTGGAGTCTCACCCAACCTCCATGGGCAAGGCCATCCCCTTCGCCGAGATCCTTGTTGTCGCCGACGACGGATCGCTTGCCGAGCCCGGCCAGGAAGGCGAACTGGTCCATTGCGGGCCACTGGTGGCGCATGGCTACTGGCAGGACGAGCACCGCACGCGCGAGCGATTCAAGCCTGCCCCGGATATGTCCCGATATGGCGGCACCGCCGTATGGTCGGGCGACAGGGTTACTCGCGATGCGGATGGCCTGCTCTATTTCGTCGGCCGGCGTGATGCCATGATCAAGAGCGCGGGCAATCGCATCAGCCCACAGGAACTCGAAAGCGCAGCGCTAGGCACCGGCCTCGTAGCCGAGGCGGTCGCGCTCGGGGTCGAGGACGAGCGGCTTGGGCATGCGATCCATCTCGTCGTACGTCCGGCGACTGGCGCCGCCGATCACGAGGCCGCCTTGCCCAAGGCGCTGCAAAAGGAGCTTCCCAATTTCATGCAACCGCATGTGATCCACTGGCGCGATGCGCTGCCGCTCAACCCGAATGGCAAGATCGACCGGACTGCGCTTGCGACGGAGATTTCCGCATGAAACCGCTCGGACCCATTCCTGCCGGCTTCGAGGCGATCGATGGCGAACTGGCGATCGGTGATACCGCCGTGAGCGAACTCGTGGCCACGGCAGGGCGTACGCCGCTGTTCGTCTACTCGCGTGATCGCGTCGCCCGGCGCTTTGCCGAATTGCGAGCTGCCATGCCCGATCGGCTGAAGATCAATTATGCGATCAAAGCCAACAGTTTCCCGCCGCTTCTGGAGTATATTTCGAAGCTCGCAGACGGGCTCGATATCGCCTCGGGCGGTGAACTCGAGATGGTTCGCGCAGCCGGTTTCGATCTGGCGCGGGTGAGCTTCGCTGGGCCGGGCAAGCGCGACGAGGAACTCAAGGCCGCCATTGCCTCCGGGGTGACGCTCAATCTCGAAAGCGAGGCGGAAGCCGATCGCGCACTGGCGATCGCTGCGCGGATGGGCGCGACCCCGAGGCTGGCTATCCGCGTCAATCCCGATTTCGAGCTCAAGGGATCGGGCATGAAAATGGGCGGAGGCGCGAAGCCGTTCGGGATCGATGCCGAACGGGTGCCGGCGCTGATCAAGCACATTGTGGACGCCGGCAGCGACTTTCGCGGGTTGCATATTTTCACCGGCAGCCAGGCGCTGGCGGCCGAGGCAGTGATCGAGATGCAGGCCAAGGTTCTCGACTGCGCCGACCGTCTGGCAAGCGCGGCGGGCGTGACCCTGCCCAAACTCAACATGGGCGGAGGGTTCGGCATTCCCTATTTCCCGGGGGACGAGCCGCTCGACATTGCCGCCGTCGGCGCCGCCCTCGAGGACCGCTTCGCAAGCCTGCCCAACACGCTCTCCGGGGCCGAACTGTTCATCGAACTTGGCCGCTATCTGGTTGGCGAAGCTGGGATCTACCTGACCCGCATCGTCGACCGCAAGGAGAGCTACGGAGAGACTTACCTCATTACCGACGGCGGACTGCATCACCAGCTTGCCGCATCTGGCAATTTCGGCACCGTCGTACGTCGCAACTATCCCGTCGCCATCGCCAGCCGGTTCGGTTCCGAGCCCGAGGAGGTGGCGAATGTGGTGGGCTGCCTGTGCACGCCGCTCGACCGACTGGCTGACAGGGCGCATCTGCCGCGCGCGGAAGTGGGCGATCTGGTAGCGGTATTCTGTGCCGGGGCCTACGGCGCGAGCGCCTCTCCCAGTGCCTTTCTGGGACAGGGACCGGCCGAAGAGATGCTCTTGTGAAAGCAAGGCCCTAAATACCAAGAATCGCGTGATTTCCGCCGGTCGAGAGGCCCATGACTAACGGTATGTTCACCTTTTTCGGACAATAGTTCTGCCAAATAGGGGAATTCGCGGGCGCATTTCGCGTCCGGGGGTGCCTGCCGACCATGCCAGGGACACGATTTATGCGCCTAACCCGAACTGCCACGCTTCTTGCCGGATGCGCCGCCTTCACGCTTGTGCTGGGCGGCTGCGCGCGGGGTGGCGGCGACGAGCTCCCTCCGGCGACCTTCGTCGCCATGCAGGAAGGACCGGGCGAGGAATATGTCATCGGCCCGCTGGACGAGCTGACCATCCATGTGTGGCGCAATCCCGAGCTGGGTGCCGAGAAAATCCAGGTTCGCCCCGACGGGCGCATCACCATCCCGCTGGTCAAGGACATGCCTGCCGTGGGCAAGACTCCCTCGATGCTCGAGGAGGATATCCGGCTCCAGCTCAGCCAGTATATCGAGGATCCGCTGGTTTCGGTGATCGTCAACGAATTCGCCGGGACCTTCAGCCAGCAGGTGCGCATCGTGGGGGCGACCGAGCAACCGGCTTCGCTCCCCTATCGTGCCAACATGACCGTGCTCGACGCGATGATCGCGGTCGGTGGCCTGTCCGAATTCGCAGCCGGCAACCGTGCCAAGCTGATCCGCTTCGACAAACAGCTCGGTCGCCAGCGCGAATACGCGCTGCGACTGACCGACCTGCTCAAGCGCGGTGACAGCAAGGCCAACGTGCTGCTCCAGCCGGGCGATGTAATCATCATCCCCGAGAGCACGTTCTAAGGGGGCGCCGGGGGCATGCAGGAAGTCTTCGACGAACTCCGCAGCGCGCTGCACACGGTGTGGAACCGGCGCTGGATCGCGCTCGGCGTGGCCTGGGTGGTGTGCCTCCTCGGCTGGCTGGCGGTCGGCCTCATCCCGAATAGCTACGAAAGCCGCGCGCGCATCTATGTCGAGCTCGAGGACGTGTTGTCCGAACAGCTCGAGATCTCGGGCGATGGCAAGCAGGCGATTACCAAGGTTCGCCAGACGCTGGTCAGCGCGGTCAATCTCGAACGCGTGGTGCGCAACACCAAGCTGGGCGAAAAGGTCGCGACCGACAGCGAAATGCAGGGAGCCGTCGCCGACCTGACCAAGAACATCCTGGTAGAGAGCGAACAGGACAATCTGTTCACGATCACCGCCACCGTCGGCAAGTCGAGCCTCAGCGATGCGGAAAATGCCGCCCTGTCGAAGGATGTGGTGCAGAGCCTGATCGATATCTTTCGCGAGTCGAACATCGCCGGCAATCGCGGCGACGTGGCGGATACGATCGCCTTCCTCGACCAGCAGCTCGAGGACCGCAAACGCGAACTCGAAGCGGCCGAGCAGCGTCGCCTGGCGTTCGAAGCGCAACATCCCGATCTGATCGGCGGCAGTGGCACCGTGACCGGTCGCCTGCAGACCATGCGCACCGAAATGCGCGGTATCGACGCCGATATCGCCGCCGCGCAGAGCGCGCTTGCCGCCATCAATGGCCAGATTGCCAGCACACCTCGCTCGATCCTCACCGCGGACAGCGGCGGCGCGCGCGGTGCGCTGATGCAGGCACAGTCGCAACTGGCAGCAATGCGCGCGCGCGGCCTCACCGACAGCCACCCCGACGTGCAGTCACAGCAGCGTCAGATCGCCTCGCTGCGCGAACAGGCTGCCGGCGAGCCGGCCGGCTCGAGCGGGTCGCCCAATCCGGCTTACACCTCGCTGGTTTCGATCCGGGCAGAGCGCCAGGCCAATGTCCAGGCTCTCCAGGCGCGCAAGGCGGCGCTGCAGTCGGACATTTCCGCGCTGATCGCCGCGCAGGCCGACGAGCCTGCGGTCGCCGCCGAGGCCAATCGCATCAGCCGCGACTACGAAGTGCTCAAGGACAAGTATGACGACCTGCTCAAGGACCGCGAGGAAATGCGTCTCCGCGGGCAGGTCGAAACCGAGCGCAGTGCGTTCCAGTTCGAAGTGATCGATCCGCCTACCGCGCCGCGCGCGCCTGCCGCGCCCAATCGCCCGATCCTGTTGCTCGGCGTGCTGATCGTGGGGATCGGCGTCGGCGCCGGGGTGGCATTCGTCATGGGGCAGCTCCGGTCGAGCTTCACCACTGCCGACAAGCTCGAAAGAACGATCGATCTGCCGGTCATCGGCACCATCTCGCGCTCGATGACCGATGCGGCGCGCAAGCACGAGAAATTGCGGCTCAAGCAGTTCCTTGCCGGTGCAGGGGGGCTGGCAGGGGTCTGCTTCCTGCTGCTCGTCGTCGAAATGGTCCAAGTCGGCTCGGTGGCCTGAGGGGGGAATGTGTCTGTGAACAAGCCGACCAATATCGTGCCGCCCGAGAAGGGGAGCGCAGATGGCTCGCAGGAGGCGGGGCAGAAACCGAAAGGGGGTTCGCTGCTCGAACGTGCCAGCGGTCTGTTCGGTCTCGACAAGCTGGCCCCGGCCGCGGTGCCGAGCAAGCTTGACGGCGACAAGGCCAAGAAGTTTGCGCCCCGTCGTCCGGACAGCGCGCCCACGCCGCAGGAAACGCCGCGTCGCCGCGCGTCGGACTGGATCGGCGAGCCCGCGCAGGCGGTGGAACCGACCGTCGCCGCCCCTGCGGTGCAGCCCGAGCCGAGCCAACCCGCCATTACCTTTTCGGGAACCAAGCATGCGGTTTCGCGGTCGCTCCTGCGCGAGCAGGGTCTGATCGATCCCGACGGCGGTGCGTCAACGTTGCTGGAGGAATTCCGCATCGTGAAGCGCCAGGTCCTGTCCGCGGCCAAGACCGAAGCATCGCCGCACGCACGTCGCATACTCGTGTGCTCGCCGCATCCCAACGAAGGCAAGACTTTCTGCGCGCTCAACCTGGCCATCGCACTGGCCGGGGAACGCGACATGGAAGTGCTGCTGGTCGATGCCGATTTCGGCAAGCCCTCGATCGTGGGCAAGCTCGGAATAGAAGCGGGCAAGGGGTTCATGGACGTACTCGCCGACCCTGAGGCGCATGTCGAGGACGTGGTCGTGGGAACCGACATTCCCGGCCTGTGGGTGCTGCCTGCAGGCAAACGGACCGGGCGCGACAGCGAGCATCTCGCCAGCGAACGCACCCTGACCGTGCTCAACAAGCTGACCCGCGGTGCGCCCAACCGCATTATCGTGTTCGACAGTCCGCCCGTGCTTGCCGCGACCCCTGCGACCGAACTCGCCAAGCATGTCGGCCAGGCCTTGCTGGTGGCGCGCGCGGACATGACCGGGCGTGCCGCGCTCGAGGACGCGATCGATCTCCTGTCGGCCTGTCCCGACATCAAGCTGCTGCTCAACGATGCGACGTTCAGCCCGAGCGGACGCACCTTCGGCAGCTATTACGGATATGGGGAGTAGACCCATGACCTACCGACCGAAGACCCGCTATCTCGCAACTGCCGCCCTGGGTGCCGCCCTGTTGCAGGCGGCGCCGGTGCACGCGCAATCCTACCAGGGTGCGCAGGCCGGTGACAGCGAAGCCGAAAGTACCGGTGCCTCCAGCAGCCGCGGCCGCACGACCATCGATCCCTATATCGAGGCCAGCACGATCGCCAGCTGGCAGATTTCGCCCGGCGACGATGTGCTGACCTACACGCAGGTTGCGGCCGGCGTCGATGCATCGGTCAACGGCCGGAACAATGGCGGCAGCGTCTCCCTGCGCTACGAACGCAATTTCGCGCATCAGTCCGAAGGTGCGGATTCGGACACGATCACGGGCGTCGCTCGCGGTTATGCCTCGATCGTACCGCGCGTCCTGACTTTCGAAGCGGGTGCGCTGGCGAGCAGTTCGAGGGTCGATTCGCAGGGCCGCTCGGTGTTCAATCCGACGGTCGATGACGATCTCTCGACGCAGACCTATTCGGCCTACGCCGGTCCCAACCTGCAGACGCGCGCGGGGGATGTCGAGGTCAACGCCAACTACCGTATCGGTTATACCCGCGTGGACGGTCCCGATTTCCTGACCGCTGCCGGAACGGAGGCCGACCTGTTCGACGAAAGCGTCACCCACAGTGCGACGGTACGCGCGGGCACGCGTCCCGGGCAGCCCTTGCCCGTCGGCATCGGGGTCGGTGCCGGATACTACCAGGAAGACGTCTCCAATCTCGACCAGCGTGTGCGCGATGCCTATGTCCGCGGCGACGTGGCCGTTCCGGTCACACCGACGCTGACATTCGTCGCGGGCGCGGGCGTCGAAGACGTCGAAGTGTCGAGCCGCGACGCCCTGCGCGATGCCGCGGGCAATCCGGTTATCGGAAGCGACGGCCGTTTCGTTACCAACGAGGCCGGTCCGCGGATCATTGCCTATGAGGCGAGCGGGTTGATCTGGGATGTCGGAGTGGTCTGGTCGCCCAGCAGCCGCACGCAGCTCGAAGCGCGTTTCGGTCACCGCTATGACAGCGAGACCTTCTACGGCAGCTTCAGCTGGCGGCCGAGCAGCCGCAGCAGCCTACAGATTGGCGTCTATGACGGTATCCAGGGCTTCGGTGGCCGGCTCAACAACGCGCTGGCGCAGTTGCCGACCGATTTCACGGTCACGCGCGATCCGGTCACAGGCGAACTGACCGGCTGTGTCAGCACGCTCGACGGCAGCGGATGCCTCGACGGACTGCTCGGATCGGTGCGCTCCTCGGTCTTCCGCGGTCGCGGTGTCGTCGCCAGCTATTCGCGCCAGATCGGCCGCATGACCGCGGGT
>JBFOLW010000205.1:0-14261 GCA_040830305.1 Erythrobacter sp. | reverse complement strand
GCGGACCTAACATACCAATTGGTAACGGCAACGCCCTAACGCGCAACCCAGGCGTCCCGGTGCACAATCGCCTGCCCATGCGTTGTCAGGGCAGGCAATCGGACTTCGAGAAACGCTGGAAGGATCGCAGACCATGAAACCGCTTCCCATCGCCCTCGGCATCGCCGCCGCCTTGACGCTTGCCGGATGCACCACACCGCCCGGTCCCGTCGAAGTCACGCGCTTCATCGCGCCCGATCGCCTGGCTCAGTTGGGGCAGGGCAGTATTTTCGTCGAGACCGCGGGCGGAGTTCGGGAGGACAGTCTCGCGCTGGCGCCGTACAAGGCCGCCGTCGCCGAAGAGCTTCGCCGTCTCGGCTACAGCGAGAGCGACCGGTCGGGCGCAGGCCAGGTCGCCGAGGTTGCAGTCGAACGCTACGTGATCGGCAGCGGCGGAGATCGCAGCCCGGTCAGCGTCGGCGTCGGCGGGTCGACCGGCAGTTACGGCTCGGGCGTCGGCGTGGGAATCGGTATCAACCTCGGTGGTGGTCAGAAGGATCGCATCGGGACCGAGCTTGCCGTAACCATTCGCGACAAGGCCAGCGGCGAGAGCATCTGGGAAGGCCGCGCCGATTTCCAGGCACCCGAAAATTCACCCCTTGCACGCGCAGAAGCGAACGCCCAGACGGTCGCCTCAGCGCTGTTCCGGGAGTTCCCCGGAAACAATGGCGAAACGATAGAAGTAGAGGTTAACGAGTGAGCGATATCCGGATCGATTCCGCCTTCGACAGTGGCAATATCGAGGTGCTGTCGGTGGACGGCGCCAGCGCCATGCTGGCGATCCCGAAAGACACGAACAGCGATTTCAAGCAGTGGTACCACTTCCGCGTCTCGGGCGCGGCGGGGCGCGAACTCGAACTGAAAATCACCGGCCTTGAAGAGAGCGCCTATCCCGGCGGCTGGCCCGGTTACGACAGCTGCGTGTCCGAAGATCGCGACTATTGGGGACGTGCTGCCTCGAGCTACGACAAGAACGAGCATGGCGGCACGCTGACCATCCGTTACACGCCGGCCAGCGACATTGCCTGGTTCGCCTATTTCGCGCCCTATTCGATGGAGCGCCACCACGATCTGATCGCCGAGGCTGCGGCCTCCGAAGGGGTCGACTACGTCCAGCTCGGAACCACGCTCGACGGACAGCCGCTCGACAGCCTCGAGATGGGCGAGGGCGCATTCAAGGTGTGGCTCTATGCACGCCAGCATCCGGGCGAATCGCAGGCCGAATGGTGGATGGAAGGCGCGCTCGAAGTGCTGACCGATCCCGCCGACAGCGTCGGCCGCGAGCTGCGCAAGCGGTGTCGCCTGCACATCGTTCCCAACTGCAATCCCGATGGCACCCGGCGCGGCAACCTGCGCGTCAATGCGGCAGGCACCAATCTCAACCGTGAATGGGCCGAACCGAGCGCCGAGAAATCGCCCGAAGTGCTCGCGATCCGCAACCGGATGGACGAAACCGGCGTCGATTTCGCGATGGATGTGCATGGCGACGAGGCGATTCCGGTCAGCTTCCTGGCCGGATACGAAGGCATCCCCGGCTGGACCGACGAGCAGGGCGAGCGCTACTATCGCTACGAAGCGATCCTCGACCGCCGGACACCCGATTTCCAGACCGAACAGGGTTACACCAAGGCGGCGCCCGGCAAGGCGAATTTGTCGATGAGCACCAATCAGGTCGCCGAACGCTTCGGCGCAACCGCGATGACGCTCGAGATGCCCTACAAGGACAATCCGGCCAGCCCCGAACCCGAACAGGGCTGGAGCCCCGAGCGGTGCAAGATGCTCGCGCGCGACTGTCTCGCCAGCCTGCTCGAATACCTCGATACGCTCGAGGGCTGACCCTCGAACTAAGGACGGGCGCTAGCGGACTTCGCGACTCGCGACGCGCCCGTCGATCACCACGCCGGTGACGTGGCTCGTGTATTCGAGCGGATCGCCATCGAACAGCGCGACATCGCCATCCTTGCCGACCCTGAGCGAGCCGACCCGGTCGCCCATGCCAATCGCCTGTGCGGCATCGACGGTAACAGCGCTCAACGCATGTTCGGGCGCAAGGCCGTTTGCCGCGGCCCAGCCCGCCTCCCACAGGATCACGCGGGTCTTGGGGACATAGCCCTCGTAACCCGACTGCAAGGCGAAGGGGATGCCCGCCTCGCGCAGCTTGGCCGCGGTGGTGAAGCTGGCGTTCTCCATGTCGCCAAAGTGCCGCGCCATCGTGGGGTGGAGGATGACCGTGACGCCCGCCTCGCGCAGCTCGTCGAGCAGCAGGTAGCTCTCCGCGCCCCCGTCGATCACCACGTCGATGCCGAACTCCTCCTTCAGCCGCAGCGCCGACATCATGTCCTGCGCGCGATTGGCGGTGACCATCAGTGGCACCCGGCGGGCTAGGACATCCTTCCACACGCGCGTATCGAGCTTTTCGAACTTCTCGGAATCGTCTTTCTGGGCACCGCTCTTTTCGGAATCTGGCGTCCGGGCCGCGGTCAGGGCAGCGCGCAGCAACGCGATCTGTTTCGAGCGCGTGCCAGGCCCCTTCTCGCGGTCGAGCGCACTGGCGCCCAGATTGGCTGCGATCATCGCACGCGGGACGATGGCTGCGGCATCGGCCGTCTTCGCCCAAGTCTTGGCGACCATCGTCTGCCCCGACACCACCGCGCCCGGGCCGTGTCCGGTATGGATCGTCGTGATCCCGAAGCTGCGCAGCCAGCCGACCAGCTCCTCTTCGGGATTGTAGCCGTCGATCGCGCGCAGCTGCGGCTGGACCGGCGAGCTGCTGTCGAGCTGGTCCTGGTCATGCGGCTGGTTCATGAAGCCGGCGAGGCCGACCACCGTTCGCGCATCGACAAGGCCCGGCGTCGCGACGCTGGCGGTGAGCACTTCAATGCCCTCGGGAATGGCGGTCGAGGACGCCGGCCCGACCGCGGCGATCTTGCCGTTGCGGATCACGACAACACCGTCGCTTATCGCAGGTCCTTCCATCGTGTGCAGTGTCCCGGCACGGACAGCGATATCTTGCGCGGCGAGGCTAACGGGAGAAACGGCCAGAGCCAATGCGACGAGTTTGGCGATACGGGCGATCATTGTGCGGCCTCCGCTTCGGCGACTTCCCAGTGGTGATGCGCAAGCTCCATCGGATTGCCCGCGCCATAGCCGCCTTCGGCAAGGAGCCGGCCTTCTTCGGTGGTGCGATCGAAGAGCTTCTGCCCCTCGATCCAGGTTTCCATGAGATCGGTGTAGACCGACAATGGATCGCCATCGAGGATGAGGAAATCCGCGTCCTTGCCGGGTTCAAGGCTCCCGACCCGGTCGTCGAGGCCGAGCTGTTCTGCGCCATTGATGGTCAGCGCGCGCAGCGCGCCTTCGCGGCTCATCCCGCCGCGAACCGCGATGCCCGCCTGGCGAAACATCAATCGGCTGTCGATAATACCGTCATCCGAATGGAGCGAGGTGAGGACGCCCGCGCGCTCGAGGATTGCGGCGGTCTCGAGCCGCGACTCCATCGCCTCGAGCTTGCCGCCCGGACTGTCGACGAGGATGTTCGAGACGGGCACCCCCGCCGCCGCCAGTTCCTCGGCTACCTTCCAGGCCTCCATCCCGTGCTGGATCAAAACCTTGAAGCCGAATTCGCGTTGCAGCCGCAACACGGTCATGATGTCGTCGGCACGGTGGGTGTGGAAGTGGACAAGCCGCTTGCCCGAAAGCACTTCGCACAGCGTTTCCTTGCCCAGATCGACCTTCTTGCGCTCGCCCTTGCAATAGCCCTGCGCCTCGGCGAAGGCAGCGCGCGCCAGCGCCGCCGACTTGGCGCGGGTGCCGGGGAAGCCCGGGGTCGAACCGATCGGATTGGTCCCGTTGGCCATCTTGAGCCCGCCCATCACGGCGCCGTCGGGGAAGTACCAGGCGATGTCCTCGATCGTGTCACCGTCACGCAACCGCATGTAGAAGGTTTGCCCGCTGACCAGCCAGCCCGAGCCGGGCATGACATTGGCGGTAGTGACCCCGCCCGCGCGCGCCTTCGCGATGCTGGCATCCTTCGGATTGATAGCATCCATCGCGCGCACATCGGGCTGGATCGGCGAGGACCGGTCCGCGCCTGCAACCGAGCCGATGTGCGAATGCGTGTCGACGATGCCGGGCATGATCACCATCCCGCTGGCATCGCGCGTCTCGGCATCCGCGGGTACCGCGACATCGGCACCCACGGCGACGATCTTGCCATCCTCGATGACCAGCGTGCCATTCTCGATCACCGGTCCGGCCATCGTGTGGATCGTCGCGCCGGTAAATGCCATTGCCCGGTCCTGCGCGGATGCGCTGCCCGAAGCGAAGGCAAGTGCCACACCCGCCGCGAGCGCGGCCCGGCGTAGAAGTCTGCTGATCATGAAAATCTCCCTTGGCAGCGAGACTTAGACTGCGCCGAAGGAAAAATGCAAGCCGGGTCAGGCGACTGCGGGTTCGAGCATCCGCAGCGTGCGCGATGCGGCATCGATCTCGACGGGTGCATTGACCGGCAGCGTGAGCTGGTTGGTCACATGCCCAGTGTTGAAGCCCGTGATCACCGGTTTGCCGAGCCCGGCCAGATGGCGATCGATCACATCGTCGATCGTGAAGCCGGCATAGTCCGGATCGCGCGAATTGCAGCGCGTGCATTGCCCGTAGACGACGCCCGCCACGCGCTCGAAAACGCCTGCAAGTTGGAGCTGCTGGAGCATCCGATCGACGCGGTAGGGTTCCTCGTTGATGTCTTCGAGAAACAGGATCGCGCCGTCGTGTGAAGGCAACCAGCCGGTACCCATCAGCGTCGACAGGATCGTGAGGTTGCCACCCAGCAGCCGCCCGCGCGCCATGCCAGGAACCAGCGTTCGCGCCGCCCGTCCGGAAGCCCGCTCGACCTCCTCTCCACCGAGGACCGGCGTCGTGCCGGCAAAGGCGATATGCCACAGGCTTTCCCAGCTTACTGCCTCCCACCGGCTCGCCGCATTGGGCGCATGCAGGGTCGAAAAACCGCCGCGCGCAGCGATGGCGCAATGCAGGGCCGTGGTGTCACTATAGCCGATCAGCAGCTTGGGATTGGCGCGGATCGTGGCCCAGTCGAGCAGTGGCAAGATACGCGCTCCGCCCCAGCCGCCGCGCACCGTGAAAATCGCGCGAACTTCCGGGTCTGCAAACATGGCATTGAGGTCGGCGGCACGAGCAGAATCGGGCCCTGCAAGATAGCCGTCGCGCTCGCCCACGTTTGAACCGACCTTGGGTTCGAGGCCCATGCCCCGAATCCAGTGGAGAGCGCGGTCGAGTTCGTGGGGCAGCGTAACCGCGCTCGCTGGGGCGACCAGTCCAACCGTATCGCCTTGCCGCAGACGCGGCGGCTTTCGCTGCGCGGCGGCAATCGCTCCACAAGGCAGCAATGCTGCCCCCGCCAGCCCGCCCAGCAGGCCGAGGGCGGTGCGGCGCGCTATCATGCGAGGCTCGCGGGCCCGAATGCGTGCGGCAACAGGTCGGACAAGCGCAGTCTCCGAATGTCGTCGGGCCCTACGCAGAGAATTTCGGGATCGGTCCCGCCAAGCTGCGCGAGTTCGTTAAGCACCTGGCGACATCGCCCACAGGGCGTGATCGGGTCGACGCCCGGCCCCGTCACGGCAACTGCTTCCAACCCGCCCCGCACGCCATCGGCCATCGCCTTCGATACGGCTACCGTCTCAGCGCAGAGCGCGAGGCCGTAGCTGGCATTCTCGATATTGGTGCCGGTCACCACGCTGCCATCGGCAAAGCGCAGCGCCGCCCCCACGGCGAAATTCGAGTAGGGTGAGTAAGAACGGTGTGCAGCTTCGCGTGCGGCGGCGATCAGGTCTTCGTCGGTCATTGTGTTGTCCTCAGGGCCGTACCACGACCCAGCGCAGGGGTTCCTGCGCGGCTTCGGTCTTGTACCAGCGATTGGCGGTCCACATCAGCCATGGGCGCGTGGCATAATCGGGTTCGAACCAGCTGCGGGTCAGCCACAATTGCCGCTCGAACCGGCGCGAGGGTGCGTAGGCGGCTTCGAACTCCTCGAGCGGGGCGAGGATTGCGGGCTTGCCGGCATGCGCCTCGATCTGGTTGACGAGCGTCGTCAGCTCGCTCTGCACAGCCGCATCCGAAACGCGCGAGGGGCATTCGGCGGCGGTGGTTTCGAGCAGGATCGCGGGAGGCAACAGCGCAGGGTCACGCGGTACCATGGTGACGAAATTGGCCGATTGCCCATCGGCCACCGCGCAGGGATCGAAGCGATGCGCAGCGCCCACCGCTAGGCCCGCCGCGCGAGCACGGGCAAAGTTCTGCGCAAAGGCGATGTCCTTGCGTCCCGCCCCGTCGCTTGCTTCCAGATAGACGAATTGCGCGCCCAGCCCCGCGATCGTGCCGAAATCGACCGCACCGTCGCCTGCACCGACCAGCGCCCCCTGGTCGGGCCACAGCTCTTCGTCTGGCCGCCAGTCGCGCCCCTCGTGCCAGGCATAGGCAGCGGCGATGGCGGCGATGACCAGCAGGAACAGCGCGGTCTTCCCGGCGCGGGACAGTGCATTGGAAAACCCTGACTTGCGTCGTCTGCGGCTGCGCCTGGCCATGCTCTCCCCTTCAGCCCTTGATGTGCAGCACGCAAATCAACGTGAACAGCCGCCGGGCGGTTGCGAAATCGGTTTCGACCTTGCCCTCGAGCCGCTCGATCAGCAGCTCGGCCGCACGATTGTGGACCCCGCGCCGCGCCATGTCGATCGTCTCGATCTCCATCGGCGTCGCCTTGCGGATCGCCTGGTAATAGCTGTCGCAGATGGCGAAATACTCGCGGATCGGCCGGCGGAAACGCGCTAGGCCGAGCAGTAGCTCCTCGAGCAACTGGCCCTCTGCGTCGGCGATGGTCATCAGCAGGCGCCCGTCGCGCACGGCGAGCGTCAGGTGATAAGGCCCGCTGGCCCCGCGTTCGATCGCGCGCTGCGGCTTGAAGCTGTTTTCCTCGATCAGGTCGAAGATCGCGATCCGGCGTTCCTGCTCGATATCGGCATTGCGCCAGATGATCGTCTCCTCGTCGAGCTGGATATGCGCGATGCGATGGTCGCCCGGAGAGGATGCGGAATCGGTCATGCCTGAAGGTCGCTTTCGCAGAGATGGGCGGGTTGCGGCAAGGGGGTGTCGAACAGTCCCCACTATCCACAGCCGACGGCGTAAAATTAGTTGCCCGAATTGCTTGTCACCCGTCCATCACAACGGGCATCAGGCCGCCATGGCCGACACCGATCTCCTTTTCCCCGCCGATGATTCGACCGACACGAAACCGGCGAAGGGTCCCGTGCTGCCCGCGAACCTCGAGGCGGAGGCGGCCTTCCTTGGCGCGGTGCTGATCGACAACAAGGTCATCGAGGAACTGACCACACCCCTGGCGCCCGAGCATTTCCACGAGCCGGTCCACCAGCGCATCTATGAACGCGTCCACAAGCTGCTCGAACGCAACTCGGTGGCGACTCCGGTTACGCTCAAGCCCTATTTCGAAAGCGACGAAGCGCTCAAGCAGCTCGGCGGGGTGACCTATCTCGCGCAGCTGACGGCCGATGGTCAGGGCCTGTTGCACCCGCGCGAACTGGCCGAGCAGATCTACAATCTAGCGCTGCTGCGCGAACTGGTCAGCGTGGGTCGCAATCTGGTCGAGGGCGCGCTCGACACATCGGACGAAGTCGAGCCGCTGCGCAAGATCGAACAGGCCGAAGCCGATCTGTATCGCGTGGCCGAGGGCGCCAGCACCGGTAACGAGGCGCAGAGCTTCCGCAAGGCGGCGTTCGGTGCGCTGGAAGTCGTCCAGGCGGCGATGAACTCGGGTGGGCGCTTCTCGGGCAAGACCACCGGCCTCGACACGATCAACGACAAGACCAGCGGCCTGCACAATTCGGACCTGGTGATCCTCGCCGGCCGTCCGGCGATGGGCAAGACCTCGCTTGCGACCAACATCGCCTTCAACGCCGCGCGGCGGCGGATGGACGACGAGAAGGCCGGGATCGATCCGGAGAAGTCGCCGGGCGCGGGCGTTGCCTTCTTCAGCCTCGAAATGAGCGCCGACCAGCTGGCCACGCGTATCCTTGCCGAAACCGCAGAGATTTCGAGCGAGAAGCTGCGTTCGGGCAAGCTATCACGCGAGGAATTCCAGCGGCTGTCCTTTGCCAGTCAGGAGCTGACCGACCTTCCGCTCTATATCGACGACACGCCCGCGCTGACGATCGGCGCGCTGCGTACCCGCGCGCGGCGTTTGAAGCGGCGTCACGATATCGGCCTCGTGATCGTCGACTATCTCCAGCTGTTGCAGGGTTCGGGCCGCGCGAGCGACAACCGCGTCAACGAAATCTCGGAGATCAGTCGCGGATTGAAAACGCTGGCCAAGGAGTTGCACGTTCCGGTGATCGCGCTCTCGCAGCTCTCGCGTCAGGTCGAACAGCGCGAAGACAAGCGCCCACAGCTCGCCGATTTGCGCGAATCCGGCTCGATCGAGCAGGACGCCGACATGGTGTGGTTCATCTTCCGCGCCGAATACTACCACAATGCGCTGAAGCCCGACACGCCCGACGAGACCAGTTCGGAAGAAGTGCGGATGAAATATGCCGAGTGGGAGGCGCGCCATCTCGAGCTGGTCAACAAGGCGACGCTGATCGTCGCCAAGCAGCGTCACGGTTCGACTGGCAACGTCCCGCTGCTGTTCCACAGCGAGATCACCAAGTTCTCCAGCCCCGACGTGCGGCATTACGAGGATTACGAATAAGTCAGATGCCGAGGTTGAGCCGCCGCGTGACGGTATAGTCGAGCACCGATACCAGCACCCAGCCCGCCGCCCAGCGGACCCTGTTGAAAAGGGTCCGGCGCTGCGCATGCACTTCGGGGGTGATCTCCTGCGACGCAGCAATCTGGTGCGAAACGAATTCGCGCATCCGTTCGGCCAGGGCCGCATCGTCGATCCGCAGCATTATCTCGAGATTGAGGTAAAGGCTGCGCATGTCGAAATTCGCGCTACCCAGATAGACCGCATCATCGAGCACCAGAAGCTTGGTGTGCAGTTTGCAGGGGCTGAATTCCCAGATCCGCGCCCCGCGCTTGAGCAGGTAGTGGTAAAGCGAGCGGGTGGCGCCCAAGGTGGCACCATTGTCGCTCTTGGCAGCCATCAGCAATCGGGTCCGCCCCTTCCTCGCGACGCGCGCGATCCGGCGCAGCAGTGTATAGGGAGGCGAAAAATAGGCCATGAAGATGTCGAGCCGCTCGCCTTCGCGCAGATCGCGCGTGACGCAGCGCGCCCAGCTCGACAGGCCGCGTGTCGGCCCGCCCACCAGCCAGCGCGCCTTGCCGTCACTCGATTGCCATTGCCAGTCGGAAACCGCCCGCCGGATCGCGCGGAAATGCGCATGGTCGTCGTCGGTCCAGGCGACCAGCTTGGCGAACCAGTCGCTTAGCCCGTCTACCGCATCGCCCTCGATCCCGATCGCCAGGTCATTCCAGCCGTTTCGCTCAGGCGGCGCGAAATAGTCGTCCTCGATATTGAACCCGCCGAACAGTGCCCGCTGGCCGTCGGCGATGACCATTTTCTGGTGGTTGCGGATGAGGTAGCGAAAGCCGAAGCGCGGGCTGAACCGATAGTATCGCCCACCAGCCTCGACGATCGGTTGCAGGAACTTGTCCGAGGCTGAGGCGCCGAAGCTGTCGATGATCAGTGTCACAGCTACACCGCGCCGCGCCGCATCGCATAGCGCGTCGCGCAACTGGGTCGAAACCTCGTCCTCGGCAAAGATGTAGAAGCAGACATCGAGCCGCTCTCGGGCGGAGCCGACCAGCTCCATCAGCGCCTCACGCCGATCGCTGCCCGCCGGATAGAAGGTCAGCGACTGGCCCTGCGCATCGAGCGAGAAAGGCTCGGGATCGCTGTAGCCAGCGGCATTTCCGGAAAGCTCTCTCTCGCCCATCGGCTGCCAGCCTTAGCGCGCTGCGCGGTCCTCGCAAATCCTTGACTATTTCGCGCCGCAACCCTAGATGGCGCCCTTTCCCGGAATCACTTGATTTGCATCGGAGTGCCCCATGGCGCGCGTTACCGTCGAAGACTGCGTAGACAAGGTCCCCAACCGTTTCGATCTCGTCCTGCTGGCTGCCCAGCGGGCACGCGAGATTTCGGGCGGTGCGGAACTGACCCTCGAGCGCGACCGCGACAAGAACCCGGTCGTCGCACTGCGCGAGATCGCCGAACAGACGATCAAGCCCAAGGACCTTCAGGAAGCCGCTGTCACCAACCTGCAGAAGATCCTGCCGGACGACGACGACGAGATGGATGAAGTGGGCTCGCTCAGCCAGTCGGCCGAGGCGCTGCGGATTACCGCTTCCGCCCCGACCCGCTCGACCTCGATCGGTGCCGATTACGACGGCTGAACCGTTCAAGACGGTTGTACTTCTCCGAAAGGCCGCCCGGTGGGCGGCTTTTTTGCGTTGCGGCCAGGGGGATGCTGTCCCTATCCTGCACCGCGACAGGAGGCAGGATGAGCGACATCGTGGAAGGGCTGGGAACCGCGGTCGAGGGCGGGCTGTACGCCAAGGCCGTCTCGGACAAGCCGGGCAGCGCGCAGGGACTAGACAAGGGGCACTTTGCCGAAGGTGAATGCCTCAATTGCGGGACGCCGCTGGTCGGCGATCATTGCCATGCCTGCGGCCAGAAAGCGCATCTCCACCGGACGCTGAGCGCCTTCATGCACGATGTCGCGCATGGCGCGGTGCATTTCGACAGCAAGACCTGGCGCACTCTGCCGATGCTTGCTTTCAAGCCAGGCGAACTCACGAGGCGCTATATCGATGGCGAACGCACCCGCTTCGTCAGCCCGATGGCGCTGTTCCTGTTCTCGATCTTCCTGATGTTCGCCGTGTTCCAGTTCGCCGGCATCAGCGCGCCGACCGACCTGCAAGGCGATACCGATGCCCAGCTGCGCGAGCTGAGCGGCGAGCAGCTCGAGCGCCTCGAAGGCCGCCGCGAAACCTTGGCCGCACGTGCGGTGGATAGCGAACGCAGCGAAGCCGGACGCGAACGGGCCAAGCGACAGCTCGCCGAGGTCGAGGACCAGCTCGATGCGCTGACCGCAGCGCAGGCCCAGCTGCCGTTCCTCGCGCCCACGCCAAACGCAGGCGACAACACGCCAACGGAGCCGGCAAGCGACGCACCGCCCGAGGCTGCTTCCCCAGAAGGAGCGCCAGCGCCAGCCACCGTCACTTCGGACGAGGATTGGAATCTCGATCTCGAAGAAGTCGAATGGATCAGGACGGGGCTCGAGAAGTGGCAGAAAAACCCGGGCCTTATGCTCTACAAACTGCAAACCAATTTCTACAAATTCAGCTGGCTGCTGATCCCGCTGTCGATCCCCTTCGTCTGGCTGCTGTTCGTGTGGAAGCGCCGGTTCAGAGCTTATGACCACGCGATCTTTGTCACCTATTCGCTGGGCTTCATGACGATGCTCATCCTCGCGCTCGTACTGGCAGGCCTCGGCGGCGTGTCGCCGACCTACATCGCGCTTGCCTCTATCCTGATCCCCCCGCTTCATATCTACAAGCAGCTGCGCGGCACTTACGAACTGTCCCGCTTCTCTGCGCTTTGGCGGCTTTCGGTGCTGACCGTGTTCATCATTATCATCCTCGGCCTGTTTACCTCGCTGCTGATGCTGCTCGGACTGTTCTAGCCACGAGAAAGGGCCGCCCGGACTAACCGGACGGCCCCTTGTTCGCGAAAGTTCAGGCTGTCGAGCCTCAGGCGCCCTGCGGGGCGGGGCCTCCGCCGAGCTTGCGTCCGGCCTTGGGCACGGCGGCACCGGCGACCGGCTTCACTACGACCGGACCCTTGGGTTCGTCGGGACGGTCGATCTTGCCATCTTTCATCAGCTGGTCGATCTCGTCGCCGGTGAGTGTTTCGTATTCGAGCATCGCCTGCGCGAGCAGGTGCAGCTTGTCTTCCTGCTCGGTGAGCACTTCCTTCGCGCGGGCGAGGCCGTCCTCGACGAGGCGCTTGATCTCGGCATCGATCAGCTTGTTGGTTTCCGCACCCGACATGGTGCGTGCGGTCTGCCCCATGCCGAGATAGCCTTCCTGGCTCGCCTCGTATTGCAGCGGGCCGAGCTTGTCGGACATGCCCCATTTGGTGACCATGTTGCGCGCCAGGTCGGTGGCGTACTGGATGTCTCCGCTGGCCCCGCTCGACACCTTGTCGTGGCCGAAGATGATCTCTTCTGCGACACGGCCGCCCATCGCGACGGCGAGGTTCGCGTGCATCTTGTCGCGGTGGTAGGAGTAGTTATCGCGTTCGGGCAGGCGCATCACCATGCCCAGCGCGCGACCGCGCGGGATGATCGTCGCCTTGTGGATCGGGTCCGATGCCGGCTCGTTCAGCGACACCAGCGCGTGGCCGGCCTCGTGATAGGCGGTCATCTTCTTCTCGTCCTCGGTCATGACCATGGAGCGGCGTTCGGCGCCCATCATGACCTTGTCCTTGGCGTCCTCGAATTCCTGCATCGCAACGAGGCGCTTGTTGCGCCGGGCGGCGAGCAGCGCCGCTTCGTTGACGAGGTTGGCGAGATCCGCGCCCGAGAAGCCCGGCGTGCCGCGCGCGATGGTGCGCGGGTTCACATCGGGTGCCAGCGGCACCTTCTTCATGTGGACGGCGAGAATCTTCTCGCGGCCGTCGATATCGGGAACCGGCACGACGACCTGACGGTCGAAACGGCCCGGGCGCAGCAGCGCTGGGTCGAGCACATCGGGCCGGTTGGTGGCCGCGATGATGATGATGCCCTCATTGGCTTCGAAACCGTCCATCTCGACGAGCAGCTGGTTGAGCGTCTGTTCGCGTTCGTCGTTCGAATTGCCGAGCCCGTGACCACGCGAACGGCCGACCGCGTCGATTTCGTCGATGAACAGGATGCAGGGCGCGTTCTTCTTGGCCTGTTCGAACATGTCGCGCACGCGGCTGGCGCCGACACCGACGAACATCTCGACGAAGTCCGAACCCGAAATGGTGAAGAAGGGTACGCCCGCTTCGCCCGCGATCGCACGGGCAAGCAGCGTCTTGCCCGTACCGGGCGAGCCGACCAGCAGCGCGCCCTTGGGAATTTGGCCCCCGAGCTTGGAAAAGCGCTGCGGATCCTTGAGGAACTCGACGATTTCTTCCAGCTCCTCGCGCGCTTCATCGATCCCGGCGACATCTTCGAAGGTCACCTTGCCCTGGCGTTCGGTCAGCAGCTTGGCCTTGGATTTGCCGAAGCCCATCGCACCGCCCGCGCCGCCGCCCTTCTGGACCTGGCGCAATGCGAAGAAGGCTATGCCGAGGATCAGCACGAAGGGCAGGATCTGGATCAGCGCATAGAGCAGGATGTTGCCGCTTTCGGCTTCCACGCCCGAATACCGTACGCCATTATCCTCGAGTAGCTGTGGCAGGGTGGTGTCGTTGGCCACCGGGATGGTCGAGAACTGCTCGCCATTCTTCATTTCGCCGACGATCTGCGTCTCGGAAATCTGGACGCTGGAAACCGAGCCCTCGGCCACCTTGTCCCGGAAATCGGAGTAGAGGATCTGTGCGCCTCCGGTGCTCGATCCGCCACCGAACACCGACACGACCATCAACAGGGCGAGAAAGATACCGCCCCAGATCATCAGGCTCTTCACCCAGGAATTGGGCCCATTGCCTTCGGGCTCGGGCGGGGAATTCTGGTCGCTCATGCGCGGGTTCCTTTCACTGCCGATTATGTAGGGTGCGACAGGTGAATGGCAAGTTGCGCGGGCATGCGGAATTTCCGTTGTCAGGAGACGAGGCGGTCGATCAGCCAGTAGCTGCCGGTTATGCCGATCGCATAGGCAGACAAGCGCACTACCTGCTGCCCAGCCTGTGGGCGCAGCCTGCGCGCCGTCGCCATAAACGCAAGCACGGCTGCAACAACCACCAATTGACCCGCTTCGACGCCCAGATTGAAGCTGACCAGCGCGGCGGGGACCTCGCCTTCGGGCAAGCCGATCTCGCGCAGCGCTCCGGCGAAGCCGAAACCGTGCAACAAGCCGAAAGCGAAGGCGACCAGCCAT
The DNA here is from genome assembly GCA_040830305.1 of Erythrobacter sp. GTDB lineage: Bacteria > Pseudomonadota > Alphaproteobacteria > Sphingomonadales > Sphingomonadaceae > Qipengyuania. The sequence goes on along the minus strand of JBFOLW010000205.1, from coordinate 131 downwards.
GGCAGGCGGCGGGTTATCGTATCCCGCCCGCCGCGCGCGATCTCGACCGCGAGGAACACGATCGATAGCGCAATCAGCGCCTCGACCACGTCCTGCCGGATCCCCTCGAAACCGAGCGTGACCGCCGCGAG
>JBFOLW010000204.1:0-8304 GCA_040830305.1 Erythrobacter sp. | reverse complement strand
GCGTCTTCGTCCTTGTTGATGGCGATGATGGTCTTGGAATCCTTCATGCCCGCAAGGTGCTGGATCGCACCCGAGATGCCGATGGCGATGTAGACTTCCGGGGCCACGATCTTGCCGGTCTGGCCGACCTGGTAATCGTTGGGGACATAGCCCGCATCGACTGCTGCGCGGCTGGCACCGATACCGGCGCCGAGTTTGTCGGCGAGCGGGGTGATGACCTGCTCGAAAGTTTCGGCATCCTTCAGTGCGCGGCCGCCCGAGACGATCACCTTCGCGCTGGTCAGTTCGGGGCGGTCGCTTTCGGCGATCTCTTCGCTGACGAAGGTCGAAAGACCCGCATCGGTCGGGCCGGACACCTCTTCGATCTCCGCCGAGCCGCCTTCGGCGTCGGCCTTGTCGAAGGCCGTGCCACGGACAGTGATGACGAGCTTCTCGTCCGAACTCTGGACCGTCGCGATAGCATTGCCGGCGTAGATCGGTCGGGTGAAGGTCTTGTCGCCTTCAACCGACAAGATGTCCGAGACCTGCATCACGTCGAGCAGCGCCGCGACGCGCGGGGCGATGTTCTTGCCGGTGGTCGTTGCAGGCGCAACGAATGCATCGTGATGGCCCATGAGGTCGGCCACCAGCGGCGCGATGTTCTCCGCGAGCGCATGTTCGTAAGCCGCGTCGTCGGCGAGGTGGACCTTGCCCACGCCCGCGATCTTGGCGGCTTCGTCGGCCACCGCGCGGCAGCCCGATCCGGCGACCAGCAGGTGGACTTCGCCAAGCTTCGCAGCAGCGGTCACCGCGGCCAGCGTGGCGTCGGCGAGGCTCTTGTTGTCGTGTTCGACCCAAACGAGGGTTTTCATATCTGTCTTCCTTCTCGTCTGCAGTGCTTAGGCGATGCCCAGCGCTTTGATCTTGGCGACCAGCGCATCGACATCCTCGACCTTCTCGCCCGCCTGGCGAACCGGCGGCTCGGAGACGTTGGTGGTCGTGAGGCGCGGCGCGGTGTCGACACCGTAATCGGCCGGGGACTTGGTATCGAGCGGCTTCTTCTTCGCCTTCATGATGTTGGGCAGCGAAGCATAGCGCGGCTCGTTCAAGCGCAGGTCGGTGGTGACGATCGCCGGCAGCGTCAGCTTGACTGTCTGCAGGCCGCCATCGATTTCGCGCTTCACGGTGACGCTGTCGCCCTCGACCTCGACGGTGTTGGCAAAGGTACCCTGCGGGCGGCCCATGAGGGCGGCCAGCATCTGGCCGGTCTGGTTCGAATCGTCGTCGATCGCCTGCTTGCCCAGCATCACGATGCCCGGCTCTTCCTCCTCGGCAATCGCCTTGAGGATCTTGGCAACGGCGAGCGGTTCGACTTCGTCGTCGGTTTCGACCAGGATGGCGCGGTCGGCGCCCATGGCGAGCGCGGTGCGCAGCGTTTCCTGCGCCTTGGCCGGACCGACGCTGACCGCGACGATTTCTTCCGCCTTGCCCGCTTCCTTGATGCGGATCGCTTCCTCGACCGCAATCTCGTCGAACGGGTTGATGCTCATCTTGACGTTGGCAAGATCGACGCCCGAGCCATCGGCCTTCACACGCGGCTTGACGTTGTAATCGATCACCCGCTTCACGGGGACGAGGATTTTCATGCGATACCTTCCTCTCGGCTTGAAAACTGTGGCGCCCGCCTAGCTTGCGTTTACGTAAACGTCAAGCAGGGCGGCGGGCCGGGATGCGACACTTGGCCGATCCCTCGCGCGGCGCGCGGGGCAGGTCAAGCAGCGGATGGGTCAGTCTTTACTATGGTTGGCGCGAGGCATAGTTTCACGCCACGAGACAGGAGGTGTTCGATGCGCGTCTGGCCCCTAATCGCGAGCCTTCCGGCACTCCTATCCGGCGCTGCTCTGGCGCAGGAGACCCGCACTGCGCCCGAGGGACACGTGCCACCTCCGGCAACGCTGGCGCAAATGGACTGGCTGGTAGGGCAGTGGGCAGGCGAGGGGATTGGCGGCCAGCCCGCCTTTGAAAGCTGGCTCCCGCCAACAGGCGGTACGATGGTCGGTAGCTTCGTCCAGCAAGCCGATACCGAGACGATCAGCTTCACCGAACATCTCTACCTGATGGAAGAGGCGGGCACGCTGGTCCTGCGTCTCAAGCACTTCAACGCCGATCTGACGGGATGGGAAGAGAAGGATGGTCTGCTCACCTTCCGCCTTATCGCGATCGAGCCGTGCGCGGCCTATTTCCGCTCGCTGACGCTACGCTGCGACGGCGAGAACGGGCTGCTTGCCGCCGTGCGCATGCAGTCGGGCGGAGAGCTGATTTTCCGCTTCGTCCGAATCGAACCTCAGGGCTGAGAACCGCAAACGCAAAAGCGGACGAGGGGCCGACCCTCGTCCGCTTTCGCGTCTACGTCTTGAATATGGGGCTTAAGCGGCCTTCTTGACCTCGGCCACGATCTTCTTCGCCGCATCGCCAAGGTCGTCGGCGCTGACGATGGCGAGGCCCGAATTGTCGAGGATTGCCTTGCCCTCTTCGACATTGGTGCCTTCGAGACGAACAACCAGCGGGACCGAAAGGTTCACGTCCTTCGCTGCCTGAACGATGCCGTTGGCGATGACGTCGCATTTCATGATGCCGCCGAAAATGTTGACGAGGATGCCCTCGACCGCGGGATCCTTGAGGATGATCTTGAATGCCGCGGTGACCTTCTCGGTGGTGGCGCCGCCGCCCACGTCGAGGAAGTTGGCCGGGAAGGCGCCGTTGAGCTTGATGATGTCCATCGTCGCCATCGCGAGGCCGGCGCCGTTGACCATGCAGCCGATGTTGCCGTCGAGCTTGATGTAGGCGAGGTCATATTCGCTCGCCTCGACTTCGGCCGGGTCTTCCTCGGTCTCGTCGCGCAGCGCCTCTACGTCCTTGTGGCGGAACAGCGCATTGCCGTCGAAGCTCATCTTGGTGTCGAGGACGAGGAGGTTGCCGTCTTCGGTTTCGACCAGCGGGTTGATCTCGAGCATTTCGCAATCGAGATCCATGAACGCGGTGTAGAGCTGGCGGGCCAGCTTCTGCGCCTGCTTGTTGAGGTCACCCGTCAGCTTGAGCGCAAAGGCCACCGCGCGGCCGTGATGCGGCATGAAGCCCTGCGCCGGGTCGATCGTGATGGTGGTGATCTTTTCGGGGGTCGAATGCGCGACTTCCTCGATGTCCATGCCGCCTTCGGTCGAGACGATCATCGCGACACGGCCGGTGGCACGGTCGACGAGCATCGAGAGGTAGTATTCCTCGGCGATATCGACACCGTCGGTGACATACAGGCGGTTGACCTGCTTGCCCGCATCGCCGGTCTGCACGGTCACCAGCGTGTTGCCGAGCATTTCCTTCGCGTTGGCTTCGACTTCCTCGACGCTCTTCGACAGCCTCACGCCGCCCTTGGCATCGGGGCCGAGTTCCTCAAACTTGCCCTTGCCGCGACCGCCGGCATGGATCTGTGCCTTCACGACATAAAGCGGACCCGGCAGCTGCTTGGCGCCCTCGACCGCTTCCTCGACGGTCAGCGCGGCATGACCGGCAGGTACGCCGATGCCGTATTTCGCAAGCAGTTCCTTGGCCTGGTATTCGTGAATGTTCATGGGAAGCTTCGTCCTTCGCGTGATGCGCGCTTGGGGGAATGAGAGTTGCGAGCGCCATAAGCATGTCTGGGCGCGCTTGAAAAGGCCCGCAATCGCGTGCAGGGCGCAGCCATTCTCTCATGATCGATAGCCAGCGCCTCGAATCCATCGTCTCCGAAGCCGGGAGGATCGCCTACGATCTGTGGCCGGGAACTGGCAACGCTTTGAATGCATGGGAAAAGAAACCCGGCGACCCGGTTTGCGAGGCGGACCTTGCGGTGGACGCCTTTCTCAAACGCGAGCTGGGCGCGCTGCTCCCCTCGGCCGGCTGGCTTTCGGAAGAGACCGCCGACGATCCCGGACGTCTCGACAACGATCTCATCTGGCTGGTCGATCCGGTCGACGGGACCCGCGATTTCATTCGCGGGCGGACCGGCTGGGCGGTCTCGGTCGCATTGATCAGCGCCGGGCGCCCGCTGATCGGGACGCTCTGCGCGCCCGCACGCGGCGAGACCTGGCAGGCGGTCGCGGGCCGGGGAGCCTTTCGCAACGGCGAGAAGCTCAGCGCCAGCACGCGGCGCGAGTTTCCCGGATCGCGCGTTCCCGCACATGCCTTGCCCAAGACCGATGTCGATCTTGTCACGGTTGACCAGCCCAATTCGATTGCGCTGCGAATCGCGATGGTTGCGGCGGACGAGGCCGATCTGGTGGCAACCGTTCGCTGGGGTTTCGAATGGGATATCGCTGCGGCCGGGATGATAGCGCGCGAAGCCGGTGCGGCAGTGAGCGACGCCTATGGCAACAAGCTCGACTACAATAAGCGCGACCCTCGCGCATTCGGGGTACTGGTCAGCGCACCGGAGATCCACCGCGCTGCGGTCGAGCGCCTCGCCCAGCGAATGAAGCAGGGCTGACGAAAAAGGGGCCGACCCTAAGGCCGACCCCCGGATTCGGGATTGTTCCCGCGGGACCCGCGCCTAGTATCCCTGCTGCTGGGCCGCCTGCACGTCCTGCTGGTCGAACGGGATGATCTTGATTTCGACACGGCGGTTGAGCGGCTCGTTCACGCCATCGGCAGTGGCGACCTTGAGCTGCGTTTCGCCGAAGCCCATCCAGCGGATGCGCGACGAGCTGACCCCGCGCGAAATCAGGTAGTTGGCCACCGCCTGCGCGCGCTGTTCGGAGAGCCGCTGGTTCGACTGCGCCGACCCGACGGTATCGGTGTGGCCATAAACGTCGACCAGGCTGTTGGGATATTGCGTCAGGCTGCTGGCCACGCGGTCGAGGAGGTCGCGGAAACCGGGCGAGATGGTGTAGCTGCCGGTGGCGAAGGTGACACCGTCGGGCAGGTTGACGAGGATCGCCTCGCCGCCATCGACGGCCGAGACGTCGACACCCGAGCCCGCGGTCTGTTCTTCCAGCTCCTTGATCTGCTGGTCCATCTTGTAGCCGACCACGCCACCCGCGACGCCGCCTGCGGCCGCGCCAACGATACGGCCGGTCTTGCCGCCGATCACGCCGCCGAGCAGGCCGCCCACGATCGCGCCGCCAGCGCCGCCGAGCACGGTGCGCGAAACCTTGCGCTCGCCGGTATTGGGATCGGTAACGCAGGCCGAAACGGTCATCAGCGAGACGGCGGCGAGGCTGGCGGTAAGGATGCGCGACTTCTTCATCAATTCTTCCCCATCATGTGTGGTGCCGATTCCCTCGTGGGGATCGGTTCCGGGCGAGTGGTGCCGGACGCGCCCACCCGCGTCACATCTGCTCCAACCTCCGACGCGCATAGCCGTTCCAAACGTGTGGCAGATAAGTTGCGCGAGGCGCTGGCAGAGCACCGCTTTTGTGCTAGCCGTTGGCGCGTGACACCCTTTCCCTGGACCGACCTGCTCATCATTGCGGGACTCATCGTACTCAACGGCGTCTTTGCCATGAGCGAACTCGCCATCGTATCCGCGCGCACCGCGCGGCTCAGGGCTGCCGCAAAGCAAGGCAATCGCGGTGCCGAAGTCGCGCTCGAACTGGCCGCGGAGCCGGGCAAGTTCCTGTCGACCGTCCAGATCGGCATCACGCTGATCGGCATCATCGCGGGCGCCTATTCGGGAGCGAGCCTCGGCGGACCGGTGGGCGAACGGCTGGCGGCGGTCGGATTTCCGCCCGCCTGGGCTCCGCAGGCGGGCTTTGCCACCGTCATTGCGCTGACCACATATCTCAGCCTCGTGGTGGGCGAGCTGGTGCCCAAACAGGTCGCACTGCGCGCTGCCGTTCCGATCGCCATCTACATGGCGCGTCCGATGGCGATGCTGGCACGAATCGCCGCGCCGCTGGTGTGGCTGCTCGACGCCTCTTCGGGGCTGCTGATCCGCCTGCTCGGTGTGCGTCCGGCAGGCCAGAGCGCGGTCACCGCCGAAGAACTACATATGCTGTTCGCCGAAGCGACGCGCAGCGGGGTGATCGAACACGAGCAGCACCAGATGCTGCAGGGCGTGGTACGACTGGCCCAGCGCCCGGTACGCGAACTGATGACGCCGCGGACCGAGGTCGACTGGATCGACATCGGCTCCGACGAAGAGGCTATCCGCAAGGTTCTCGACGACAGCCCGCATTCGCTGCTCCCGGTTGCCGAAGGCTCGCCCGACAAGGTGCTCGGCGTCATCAAGATGCGCGATATCCTGATCCGCCTCGTCGCCAAGGAACCGGTCGATCTCGCCGCCCTGATGATCAAGGCCGAGGTGGTTCCGGACCAGCTCGATGCGGTCGATGCGCTGCGCGTGTTGCAGCAAGCCGAGGTCGCGATGGCGATGGTGCATGACGAATACGGTCATCTCGACGGCATCGTCACCCCGGTCGACCTGCTGACCGCGCTGGTCGGCGATTTCGTCAGCGACCAGGACGCGACCGACGGCCCGGGCATCGTCGAGCGGGAAGACGGCAGCCTGCTGGTCTCGGGCTCGCTATCCGCCGATGTCCTCGCCGACCGGCTGGCGATCGAATATCCCGAGGATCGCGAATTCGGCACCGCTGCCGGCTATGCGCTCCACGTGCTCAAGCGCCTGCCCGGCGAAGGCGATTTCTTCACCGACCAGGGCTGGCGGTTCGAGGTCATCGACATGGATGGCCGGCGGATCGACAAGCTGCTGGTGAGCAGCGAGAGCGATGCCGTTCAAGCGGCGGACGAGTAGCGTAATCCTTGTGTTTCGAACCCGCCTCCGCGGGTTCGTCCTCGCTAGACGTGCAGCAAGCTGCACTCGCTGCGGGCGGGCGGTCGCCCTTGCCGTCCGCTAGTCTCGGACGGAGCCAGCGCAACCTCTATAGTTTTGGCGATGCTTTCCGAGCCGCAGGCGAGGAAAGCCTAAGGGCCCGGATGGGCCCGCCGGCGCCTGAGGCTCAGCAAAGAATCAGCCCGGAATAACCGCGCTCGCGCTCGCGCCGTCGCCTTCGGGCGCGGCGATGATGTCGCGGGTCACGCTGCCCTTGGCGACAGTCGCGGTATCGGGATCGCCGATCGCGCTGCGGATGCCGGGAGCTGCCGTTCCGGCGCGCTCGAGCAGGCTGTTCTCGACAGTGCTGCGCGCCTGCGGGCCACCGAAAAGCGCTTCGAGCGTCTGCGTGGCAGCGCTGCCTTCGGCCGGACGCGGAGCGCCGGGTTGCGGCGGCACGAGATTGAAATCGGGCGGGACCACCAGCGGTGCCTGCCGCTGCACGGCGAATTCGTCGGGGCGGTCGCGACCCAGCAGGCCGCCGCTGCCGCAGGCTGCGGTCATGGCGCCGAGACCGGCGATCAGGGCGATACGGGCGAATTGGGTCATTGCTTGCTCTCCGCGGCGTCGGCCGCCTTGCTGTCCATGAGGCCATCGACCTCTTGCTCGTCCTTGTCGCGCATGAAGAAGGCACGTGCAAGGACGATGACTACGCCGATGGTGATAGCCGCATCGGCGACGTTGAAAATGAGGAAGGGGCGGAAATCCCCGAAATGCAGATCGGCAAAATCGACCACATAGCCATAGTCGTAGCGGTCCTTGATGTTGCCCAGCGCCCCGCCGAGGATCAGCGACAGCGCGAGGATATCGCCGAGCAGTTTCTCGCGCAGCATCCATACGGTCACGACCAGCGCGATCAGCGCGGTAACCAGCACCAGGCCCCAGCGCATCTCGGGGCTGGTCGCCTCGAACATGCCCAGCGACACGCCGAAATTGCGGGTGAACCGCAGGTCGAAGATCGGCAGCAGTTCCATGGCGTCGCCGACCCGGTCGATACCGAGCACCTTGGTGACGTAGTTCTTGCTCCACTGGTCGGCGGCAAAGATCGCCAACGCGACCACGCAGCCGATCAGGCGATTCTTCATGACGGGGCTCATCGGGCGGCATCCCATTGTGCGACGACGGGTTCGCAGCGATCGCACAGATCGCCGTCTTCCTCGACGGATAGCAGCAGGCGCCAGCAGCGCCCGCACTTGCTTTCATCTGTCCGCGTCACCGTCACGCCGTCGCTATCGCTGCGGGTGACTGACGCGGTGATGAACAGTTCGGCGAGATCGGCGTCGCTGAAGCCTTCGGGTACCGCCGCGGCGGGCACGACCACGTCGGCCTCGAGCCCCGAGCGGATCACCTTGTCGCGCCGCAGCGGCTCGATCGCTTCCATCACGTCCTCGCGCAATTCGCGCAGCTTCGCCCAGCGCGCACCGTCGGCGCTCACGCCGGGCACCTGCGGCCATTCGAGCAGG
>JBFOLW010000203.1:0-7288 GCA_040830305.1 Erythrobacter sp. | reverse complement strand
TCGGTCATGCGATCACGCTAACAAGAATTCCCGTCTTGCCAAGAAAGCTTGGGCAGACCATGGCCAAGCCGAAATGTCTGCCGACGTAATCCCCCTGAAGCGCGGCGAGCCCGAGGGCTCGATCGATCCCATGCTGGCGCTAACCGCCAATGGCATGAACCAGGTCAACCAGGTCATCCTCGACCGGATGCAGAGCGAGGTACCGCTCATCCCCGCGCTCGCCGGGCATCTCATCTCGGGTGGTGGCAAGCGCCTACGCCCGATGCTGACGCTCGCGGGTGCCGAACTGGTGGGATACAGCGGAACACGCCATCACAAGCTCGCCGCCGCCGTGGAGTTCATCCACACCGCCACGCTGCTGCACGATGATGTCGTTGATGGCAGCGATCTGCGGCGCGGCAAGGCGGCAGCAAATATCATTTACGGCAATCCGGCGACCGTTCTGGTGGGCGATTTCCTGTTCAGCCGCTCTTTCGAGCTGATGACCGAAGATGGCAGCCTCAAGGTCCTCAAGATTCTGTCCGGGGCCAGCGCCATTATAGCCGAGGGCGAAGTCGACCAACTGACCGCCCAGCGCAAGATCGACACCAGCGAGCAGCGCTACCTCCACATTATCCGCGCCAAGACTGCTGCCTTGTTCGCGGCCGCGAGCCGGATTTCTGCCGTTGTTGCCGAATGCAGCGACGAACAGGAGCAGGCGCTCGACGAATATGGCCGCAATCTCGGCGTCGCATTCCAGCTGGTCGACGATGCGCTCGACTATGATTCGAATGCCGCCGCCATGGGCAAGGACCGGGGTGACGATTTCCGCGAGGGCAAGATGACCCTGCCTGTCATCCTCGCCTATGCCCGCGGCGACGGGGAGGAGCGCGAATTCTGGAAGGCCGCGATCGGCGGGTTCAAGACGAGCGACGACGATCTCGAACATGCGATCGCGCTGATCGAACGGCATAATGCCGTAGCCGATACGAAGCTCCGAGCTCGCCACTTCGCGCAACGCGCTATCGATGCGCTGTCGATTTTCCCCGACTGCAAGGCGAGGGCGGCCATGACGCAGGCAGCGCTTTTCGCGGTGGCGCGGGGCTATTAGCCGGACGTGTAAAAAATCTTTGACATCCTTTCGCAAGGCACCTACTACTGTAAAAAATATTTTACACAAAGCGAAGGAGCGGGAGATGTCGTTTCGAGAAAAGTCGGCCTGGGTCATGGCAGCAGTCTTGCTGGCGGTGGGCGCGTTCTACGTAAAGCTCGTGGCAGTAGATGGGGTGCCGCCGCAGGCGGCGGCGATCCCCTTCGTGCTGTTCAGCGTCGTGCTGTCGGTGGTGGCGCAAATCGTGCTTGCTATTGCCTCGCCCAAGGAGGCGGCGAGCCCCGCCGACGAGCGCGAACGGCTCGTAATCGACAAGGCTGGCCACTTTTCGTCATACGTCCTTGCCGTAGGCGTGTTGACCGGACTTGGGCATTTTATGTTGAGCGCCGACGGCGGCCGGATGTTCCATATCGTTCTGACCTGCCTCATTCTCAGCCAGCTGGCTGAATACGGAGCGCAGATATTCCTGCTCCGCCGGTCGGTCTGACATGGGAAAGCGTCCCCCCATCACCAATCGCGTGCGCGAACTGCGTGAGGCGCACGACACGATGAGCCAGGCCGCGCTCGGCGAGGCGGTTGGTGTAACCCGGCAAACCATCATCGCTATCGAACAGGGGCGGTATTCCCCGAGCCTCGAGACTGCCTTTCGTATCGCGAGGCTGTTCGGCGTCGGTCTGGAAGATGTGTTCGGCTGGGAAGGCGAATGACAGCATCCGACCTGCCGATCCAATCCGTCCTGCCCGACCTGCTAGACGTGTTGCGCGAGCAAACCGGCGGGGTGCTCGTCGCGCCGCCCGGTGCGGGTAAGACGACTGCGGTCGCCCCCGCATTGCTGGGTGAAAACTGGTGCACGGGCACGATTATCCTCACCTCGCCGCGCAGGGTGGCTGCGCGGGCGGCTGCCGAACGCATGGCCGAACTGCTTGGTGAGAGACCGGGCGAAACGGTTGGTTACCTCACCCGCCTCGACAGCAAGCGCTCGGCGAAAACGCGCGTGCTGGTGGTGACAGAGGCGATCTTCGTGAACACGATTCTCGCCGATCCGGGGCTCGTGGGTGTCTCTGCGGTGCTGTTCGACGAAGCGCATGAACGGCATCTCGACAGCGACCTCGGTCTTGCGCTGGCGCTCGAAAGCCGCAGTGTGCTTCGCGAGGAGCTGCGCGTGCTCGTCATGTCGGCCACGATCGACGGAGCGCGCTTCGCCGAACTGCTCGGCAGCGGTACCCGGGTCATCGAGAGCGAGGGACGCGCACATCCGCTACGCATCGAATGGGCGGGCTCCTTCCCGCAGATGCCGGTCGAGGACGCAGTGACCAGCGTTGTCGCAACCGCGTGGCGCGAAGAGGAGGGCGATATCCTCGTGTTCTTGCCCGGCGTGCGCGAGATCGAGCGGACGCGTGAACGGGTGGAGGCGCGTCTGTCTGCGGCAGTCGTGCTGCCGCTCCACGGGCAGGTCGATCCGGCAGGACAGCGCGCGGCGATCAGGCGCGATAGTGAGGGGCGCCGCCGGATCGTGCTGGCGACCGCCATCGCCGAGACTTCGCTGACGCTCGATGGCGTGTCGGTGGTGGTGGATGCCGGCCTTTCGCGCCGGGCCGAGTTCGACCGCGCGGCAGGAACGACGCATCTGGTTACGCATCGCGCCAGCCAGGCGGCAGCGGCGCAGCGGGCCGGGCGTGCGGCGCGGCAGGGGCCCGGCGTCGCCTATCGGCTGTGGGAGGAAGCGGGGCATGGCGGACGTCCGCCCTACAATCCGCCCGAAATGCTCACCTCGGACCTCGCGCCGCTGGTGCTGGCGCTCGCGCAATGGGGAAGCAGCGACCCTGCGGAACTCGCGTGGCTGGATCCGCCTCCGCCAGCATCGATCAGCGCGGCGCGGCAGACCCTGAAGGCCCTGGATGCGCTCGACGCGGAAGGCCGGATCACCGAGCGGGGCGGTAAACTGGCGCAACTTCCGCTCGATCCGCAGGGCGCGGCGACGGTGCTTTTTGGTGCCGAGCACGGCGCAGCCGAACAGGCCGCGCGGCTTGCCTTGCTCTTGCAGGAACGCGGCCTTGGCGGACGCGGCGAGGATCTCGAGGCGCGCCTTTCGCGCTGGAATGCCGATCGCGGAGCCAGGGCCGAAGCCAGTCGCACGCTTGCGGGGCGCTGGGCGAAGCGCGCGCGGGCTCTTGCCGATGAAGAGCCCTCGACCACGCTCCCTCCAGCCGGCATCCTGCTTGCCGCCGGACGACCGGATTTCATAGCCGGGCGGCGCGACAGGGCGGGGGAGCACTGGATCGCGGCAGGAGGACGGGGCTTCGTGCTCGACACTGCGTCGCCGCTGGCGCGCGCTGAATTCGTTGTAGTCGGGGACGCGCAGGGGCAGGCGAAGGGTGCGCGGATCACCTCGGCCATCGCGCTGGAAGAGACCGATATCGAGCGCTGGCTACCCGACCGGATCGAGCGCAGGCAGGTGCTGCGCTGGACCGGCGAGCGGGTGGAGGCCTTGCTCGAACGGCGGCTGGGTGCGATCACATTGGCGCGCGGTCCCGACCCCAAGCCCGACTCTCAGGCGATTGTGGACATGCTTGTGGAAAAGGCTCTGGAGAACCCGGCAAAACTGCTTCCGGCAGAGCTGCTCGCCCGCGCCCGCTTCGCCGGCATCGTGCAGCTGAACAGCGCAGGACTGGCCGACACCGCAGAGATCTGGCTCGCTCCCCTGTTGCAAGGCAGGCGCGATCTCAATGTCCCAAAGGGGAAGCTCGTCGATGCCCTGCTGGGCCAGCTCGACTGGGACAACCGCCAACGCCTCGACCGGCTGGCCCCGCGCGAATTCACCTCACCGGCCGGAACGACGCATCGGATCGACTATACCGGCGACGATGCCCCCAGCGTCGAGGTGCGCGTGCAGGCCCTGTTCGGTTTGGAACGGCACCCAATGGTCGGTAAGACGCCGCTTCTGCTCAAGCTGACGAGCCCTGCCGGGCGCCCGATCCAGTCGACTCGGGACCTGGCAGGTTTCTGGCGCGGAAGCTGGGGGGATGTGCGCAAGGACATGAAGGGACGCTATCCGAAACATCGCTGGCCCGAGGAACCCTGGGCGGAAAAGCCCAGTTTGAAGACCAAGAACGCCTTTTCACGCTCGGAAGGTTGAATTACAGGGCATCTCCATGACCGCGAGAATCTACCAGCGACCGAAGAACGCGATGCAGTCGGGCAAGGCCCGCACCGACGAGTGGATGCTCGAATTCGAGCAGTCCGAGGCGCGCCAGGCCGACCCGCTGATGGGCTGGACCGGCAGCGGCGATACCCAGGCGCAGGTGCAGCTGACCTTCCCGAGCAAGGACGAGGCGAAGGCCTATGCCGAGAAATACGGCATCACGGCCCGCGTCCACGCCACGCCTCCGAAGGGGCTCAAGCTGCAGGCCTACGCCGACAACTTTCGGTGATTGATTTTTGTCGCTCCCGTCGCCATATGCCGCGTCGGGAGTCGGTCGGACGTTAGCGTTCGCTCACCGGGTCAGGTCCGGAAGGAAGCAGCCCAGGTGGATTGCGGCGGGTCGGCCGGCTCCTTTTTCACCCACAATTCGTACCCGCGACGGCATGACTTTTGCCGCGCCAGTGCCTACCTAGACCTGCATGGGTGATTCACCGGACAATCCAGACGGCCTGCCATGGGAAAATGCGGCCGAAGAGGCCGACGCGCCGAACGCTGCGGAGCTCGAGAATGCCGGACAGGAATCGATGTTCGGCGGTGCAAGCCCGCCCGAGCCGGCGGCCGAACCCACCCCTTCTGAAGGTTCACAAAGCAAGGCTCCAGAGACCAATCCGGCGCAGCCTTATCGCGTGCTGGCGCGCAAATACCGCCCGCAAACCTTTGCCGAGCTGATCGGTCAGGAAGCGATGGTCCGGACGCTGGCCAATGCCATCGCCCGCGACCGGCTGGCGCATGCCTTCCTGATGACCGGCGTGCGCGGGGTCGGCAAAACTTCGACCGCACGCCTGATCGCCAAGGCGCTCAACTGCATCGGACCCGACGGTCAGGGCGGTCCGACGATCAGCCCCTGCGGCTTGTGCGAGCCCTGCCGGGCGATTGCCGAAGGTCGCCATATCGACGTGATCGAGATGGACGCCGCCAGCCACACCGGTGTCGACGACGTGCGCGAGATTATCGAGGCGGTACGCTACGCAGCGGTGTCGGCGCGCTACAAGATTTACATCATCGACGAAGTTCACATGCTCTCGCGCAATGCGTTCAACGCGCTGCTCAAGACGCTCGAAGAACCGCCCGCGCATGTGAAGTTCCTGTTTGCGACTACCGAGGTCGAGAAGCTGCCCGTCACGGTTCTCAGCCGCACCCAGCGGTTCGATCTGCGGCGTATCCCGGTCGAACTTCTCGAAGCCCATTTTGCCGAAATTTGCCGCAAGGAAGGCGTCGAGGCCGAGGCGGAAGCGCTGCACATTGTCGCCAGCGCCGCCGAAGGCTCGGTGCGCGACGGGCTTTCGATCCTCGATCAGGCGATTGCGCATGCCGATCTCGATACCGAGGGCAAGGTGACCGCCGCACGCGTGCGCGACATGCTCGGCCTTGCCGATAAGAGCGCGCAGCGCAGGCTTTTCGCGCATATCCTCGAAGGCGAGGGCAGGGCGCTGCTCGAGGCGGTAGACGAGCAATATGCGCTCGGCGTCGAGCCGCTGGCACTCATGCGCGCGCAGATGGATCTCGCCCATCGCATCACGGTTGCTCAGGTTTCCGGCAGCGAGCCCGAAGGCGCCAGCGCAGACGAGCGCGAGCAACTTGCCGAATGGGCCGGGCGGCTGCCCGCCGGGCAGCTTCACCGCCTCTGGCAGTTGCTGCTCAAGGGGCACGAGGAGGTGAGGCTTGCACCCGACCCGCTGGTCGCGCTGCGAATGGCATTGCTGCGCACGCTCCATGCGGGACAGATGCCCGATCCGGGCAAGCTGGCGAAGAAGATCGAGCAGCTTGCCGAATCTGGTCCCGCACCGACCCCCGCTGCTTCGGGTGAGGCAACTGCCGCTGCGCCGCAAGCCTCGCTGAACTGGCAGGAACTGGTCGACGCGATCGATGCCTCCGGCCTGATGCAGGAGGCCAGTATCATGCGACTGCAAGTGCGCGTGGTCGAACTGGCCGATGGGGTCCTGCGCTATGGCCGCGATGCCAAGTTCTCGGACGACATCGCGCCGGTGCTGCGCGATACGCTGCACAGGCACACCGGCAAGCGCTGGACCGTAGAAGAAGTGGAAGGCGGAGCCGGCGCCCCGTCGCTGGTCGAGGTCCAGCAGGCCGAACGTGACGCTGCCGCGGCCGCGACCCGCGCCCACCCGCTGGTGAAAGCGGCATTCGACGCCTTTCCCGATGCCGAACTGATCGATGAAGGCGGTGCATCCCCCCAGCGCCGCGAAATACCCTGGAGTAGAAAAGCATGAACATGGAAGAAATGCTCGCGCAGGCCCAGAAGGCTGCCGAAACCATCCAGAGGCAGATGGGCGATGCCCAAGCCAAGCTCGACGAGATCGAAGTCGAGGGCACGGCCGGTGGCGGCCTCGTCAAAGTGCGCGCGACCGCGCGTGGCCGCATTCTCGGCGTGACGATCGACGAAAGCCTGATGAAGCCCGAAGAGAAGCAGATGGTAGAGGATCTCGTCACGGCCGCATTCAACGATGCGCGCGATCGTGCGGATCGCGTCTCGGCAGAGGAGATGGCGAAGATCCAGCAAGGTGCTGGCCTGCCGCCGGGCTTCAAGCTCCCGGGTATGTGAAGCGATGAGCGCCTGACCTGAATTAACACATCGGATCAGGCGCTTACTTCATCTTAACCCTAACAATCGGGTAATGATTGATTAGGTGTTTTTCAAAGCGGCGAGGCTAGTTTTCTCCAACCAAACGGATGGGGAAACAACATGAATTGCAAACGCCTGACCTACAGCTTCGGCGTCGCCGTGTGCGGGTCTGCGATGTTGGGCACGCCGCTGTCGGCCCAGAACAACAGCACTCTCGGGGCGACTGCTCAGGTCGATGGCAGCTGCACGATTGCGGCCAACGATCTCAACTTCAATATCCTCGATACGCAAACCGTCACGCAGGTCGATGCCAGTGCAACGGTGACGGTCGAATGCACGACATTCACCGTCTTCGAAGTGTCTATGGGTCCGGGTTATCATGAGAATTTGGGCCAGCGCAGGATGAGCAACGGGT
>JBFOLW010000202.1:0-2238 GCA_040830305.1 Erythrobacter sp. | reverse complement strand
TATCGAGCAACAGGGTGAACTCGTTGAAGAACGCGTCGTTGAGCAGCTTCACACCGGGCACCTTCGCCAAGCGGTCGGCCGCAAGGCAGGCGAGGCGATGGTTTTCCATCGCCAGGCGCCGCAGCCCCTTTTCGCCGAGCAGCGTCATATGGACATTGAACGCCAGGGCACACAGCCCCGAATTGGTGCAGATGTTCGAGGTCGCCTTTTCGCGTCGGATATGCTGCTCGCGGGTCGAAAGCGTCAGCACGAAACCGCGCTTGCCCTCGGCGTCCATGGTCTCACCGCACAGGCGGCCAGGCATCATGCGGACATGCTTTTCATCGCGCACCGCGAACAGGCCGAGATAGGGCCCGCCGAACTGCAGCCCAACGCCGATCGACTGGCCTTCGCCCACCACGATATCGGCACCCAGCTCGCCTGGAGACTTGATCGCCCCCAGCGCCACCGGCTCGGTATTGACCGCGATCAGCAGCGCACCCTTTTCATGCGCCGCCTCGGCAATACGCGCGAGGTCGGGCAGGCGACCGAGGATGTCGGGATACTGCACCACGACACAGCTCGTGTCCTCGTCGATCCGCGCGATCAGGCCGTCGTCGTCGGGCTTGGGCGTCAGGCTCGGCGGGGCACCGGCGATCTCGTCGTCGGTGAACTTGGCCATCGTCCGCACCACTTCGGCGTAGTGCGGATGAAGCGCCCCCGACAGCACCACCTTGCGCTTCTTGCCGCGCGCGACGCGGCTCGCCATCGCTACCGCTTCCCAGCAGGCGGTCGAACCGTCGTACATCGAGGCATTGGCCACCGCGCAGCCGTAGAGCCGCGCAACCTGCGTCTGGAACTCGAACAGCATCTGCAGCGTGCCCTGCGCGATTTCCGGCTGATAAGGCGTGTAGGCGGTCAGGAACTCGCCGCGCTGGATGATGTGATCGACGCTGGCCGGGATGTGATGCTTGTAGGCCCCTGCCCCGAGGAAAAACGCCGCATCGGCTGCCGCGAGATTCTTCTTCGACAGCCGCCGCATGTGCTTTTCGACCGCCATTTCGGACGCGTGCATCGGCAGGCCCTCGATCGGACCGGAGAGCCGCGCCTCTTCGGGAACGTCGGCGAACAGCGCATCGATATCGGGCGCGCCGATCTTGGCGAGCATGTCGCTGCGGTCGGTATCGGTCAGGGGTAGGTAGCGCATTTCAGTCCCTCGTGTGCCCCAGCGAGTGCTGGGACCTCATGCAGTTTGGCGCGCGGCCGGAGGAGACCCCAGCCTTCGCCGGGGCACACACCTTAAAGCCCGTCGCAGAAGCTCTTGTAGGCGGCCTCGTCCATCAGGCCCTCCAACTGCGACTTGTCGCCGATGGTCATCTTGAAGAACCAGCCGCCTTCTTCGGGCGAGGTGTTGACCAGCGCCGGATCGTCTTCGAGCGCTTCATTGGTCTCCACGATCTCGCCGCTGATCGGGGCGTAGACGTCGCTCGCCGCCTTGACGCTTTCGACCACGGCGGCATCCTTGCCCTTGTCGATCACGCTGCCGACATCGGGCAGTTCGACAAAGACGATGTCGCCCAGCTGGCCTTGCGCGTAATCGGTAATGCCGACAGTGGCGGTGTCGCCTTCGACGTCGATCCATTCATGTTCGTCGGTGAAATAGCGAGCCATTTCGATCATTTTCCTCTGTGGTAGCGATGGGGAACGAAGGGCAGTTTGGCGACCTTCGCGGGCAGTCTCTTCTTACGAACCTCGACTTCGAGATCGGTTCCCTCGGTAGCGAGCGCGGCATCGACATATCCCATGGCGATCGGGCGCTCGAGCGTGGGCGAAAAGCCACCCGAGGTAATGCGACCGACCTGCGTTTCGCCCGAATAGATCAGGGCGCCCTCGCGCGCAGGCATCCGCCCGTCAATGGCGAGGCCGACCCGTTTCTGACCGGGGCCAGCGGCAAGGACCTTGGCGACCGCCTCGTGACCCATCCAGCCACCTTCTTCGCGGCGGCGCCTGGTCAGCGCAAAGCCGAGGTCGGCGGAAACCGGGTCGGTCTCGGTGGTGATGTCATGCCCGTAGAGCGGCAGACCGGCTTCGAGGCGCAGGCTGTCGCGCGCGCCGAGCCCGATCGGGCGCACTTCGATTTCGGCGCACAGGCGGTCGGCAAGGCTTTCGGCGAATTCGGCCGGAACCGAGATTTCGAATCCGTCCTCGCCGGTGTAGCCCGAGCGCGTGATCCGCAGCGGCCACTCGCCGAAATCATGG
>JBFOLW010000201.1:0-2466 GCA_040830305.1 Erythrobacter sp. | reverse complement strand
CGCCCGCCTCGCGCAGCATCGCAAGCTCGGCGATGTAGGCGAAGCGCCGAGTCTGGTAGATAGAGCCAGGATCGCTGCCTGCCGTGGCGCGCCCCCCGCGGTCGTGGAAATCCTTCGTCAAGGTGAACCACGTGGCGTAGAAATTCCGCCAGGCGACCTCGTCCTCGGTCGACCAGTCCTTGTAGTAGCTGCCGTGATTGGTGGCGCTGGGTGCGTAGAAATCCATCAGCGAAGGGATGGTGTACTGTGCATGCCAGTCGCGCGTTCTGGCCGCCATCACGTCGCGGCTGGCAGAATAGATGTTGAAAGTGGGGCTGAGCGTCACGCCGCTTTCGATCAGCTGATCGACATAGGCTTCCCACTTGGCGGTGCCCGGTTCGACCGCTTGCGGGGCGAGGCGCGCAACCCAGCCGAAGCGCGACTGTTCGTCGAAGTAATTGTAGTCTTCGGGGTAGTAGGGGAGCCCGTCCTTGAGCAGGCTTTCGAAATGGCCGTAGAAATGGGTCACGCCGTCCAGGCCGAGTTCGACTGCCTTGGCCGCGTTCATTTCCGCAACGCCAGTCTGCGCCAGGTGCGCGACGGTGCCCATCTGCTGTCGCTCCGCCTCGTCGAACGCTGCAGCAAGGACATCGGGCGTTGCCGAGTTGAAGAACTTGATGCCCCAATAGCCTTGTGCCTTGGCCCAGCGAACCCATTCCCGCGCTAGTGCCGGGGTGTTGGGGGGGCCGCCGCCCCACTTGTCGCCAAACACTGCATAGGGGATCAGACGCGGCGCAACGATCGTGTTGGCGGCGCTGCGAGTGGCGTCGGAGATATCGGGCGTGCCGGGGCCGAAATAGAAGCTGACCCCGCGCACCGTGGTAACGCCATGGGCAAGCCAGAGCTTGTAGCCATAGGAAGGCTGCGGTGCCTTCGCGGGATCGCCATTGTGGCCATGCGTATCGACGAAGCCGGGCATCACATACATGCCCGCGGCATCGATCACGCGCTCTGCAGCTTGGAGTTCGCTCGCCGGAGCTGCTCCAGGGTAAAGCGCTGTAATGCGGTTGCCTTCGACGACAACATCAATCGGTCCGGCGGGCGGCGCGCCGGTACCCTCGATCACCGTTGCACCGCGAATGATCAGCTTTCCGAAGGGACCTTCGCCCTCGTCGGCTGCGCGGTCGGGCACGCGTTCCATTTGCGCGGCCAATGGCTGCGCTGCAATTGCGGCGACGACGGCAAGCGCGAATTTCCAGGCTCTCATGCAATTCCCCTTCATGGGCTGCGCTGGCTAGCGGCTGGCGCGCGATGAGAAAAGCGGGAACCGTCGTGTTCAGCAAGCCGTAACGCTCCAAGACAGACAGTCGGCCCGATCGACAAGGAGCAAACCCATGATCCGTTTCGCAATTCCCACCCTTGCCGCCGCCGCCATGGCTTCGAGCGTGCAGGCTGCCGAGGTCCAGATCCAGTCGCCCGGGCCGGTGGTCGAACTGACCGTCAGCGAAATCGTGCATCGCGCGCCCGACGTTGCGCAGATCGGCGCGGGGGTAATGTCGCGCGCGACAACCGCGCAGGAGGCGGTCCGGATGAATGCCGCAGCGATGGACCGGGTGATCGCGCGGCTTCGCGCGCTGGGCATCGATCGACGCGATATCCAGACGGCAAACTTCAACCTCAATCCAAGTTTTAACTATGATCGCGAAAGTGGTGAGCAGACCTTCACGGGCTATACGGTCAACAACCAGGTCAATGTGAAGCTGCGCGATCTGGAACGCGCGGGCGAGGTGCTCGATGCGCTGGTCGCAACGGGAGCGAACAACATCTACGGGCCCAACTTCTCGCTCGAAGACGATGCCGCCGCCAAGGCTGAGGCGCGGGCAAGCGCGTTCAAAAGCGGCCGGACCATGGCCGAGGGTTACGCCCGCATGGCCGGCTACAATTCGGTTCGCCTGCTCGAGGTATCGGAAAGTTTCCGGAGCTTCGGTCCGCGCCCCGAGGCCATGATGCGGATGGAAAGCGCAGCTGCAGGCGATGCGAAGACCCCGATCGAACCGGGCGAAGTGGGCACCGGTGTCACTATTACTGTCAAGTACGAGATGACGCGTTAGGCTGAACGGTGCACCTTGCGAACATTCACACCTTGTTCAATGGCTTTTGCCTAGGCAGGGTCGCATCATGAAGCGCCTCTTCGCATCCCTTCTCGCCTTCGGGCTGGTGGCCGGCCCGATCATGACCGACCCTGCCTTCGCGCAGCGTCGGTCGGAGCAAGGCGAGGCGCGGCGCGAGATGAGTGCGGGCAACATCATGCAGTTGCGCGATATCGAAGCCCGCATCCTGCCGACCATGCGCGGGGCGGAATATCTCGGCCCCGCTTACGATTCGACTGCGATGGCCTACCGCCTCAAGTTCATCAAGGATGGCCGGGTGATGTATGTCGATGTCGATGCCCGGACCGGCCGGGTTCTGCGTCGTAGCCGCTGATCG
>JBFOLW010000200.1:0-4005 GCA_040830305.1 Erythrobacter sp. | reverse complement strand
GTTCTCGATATGGCCGTCTTCCGCCACCAGCACGGCAAGGGCGCGGTTGGCATCGAGCGCGGTAAGCGAAACCTGGGCAAGCTTCGGTTCACGTGTCGGTACCATGACCATGCCCGCCGCACCCGAAAGGTCTGACAGGAGCGCACTGGTCTCTTCCAGCGCGCGCTCGATCGGTCCGGGTTCGGCCAGGCGCTTCTCGATGGCGGCGCGCTCTTCCTGCGTCGGTTCCGCGACCTGCATCATCGCGTCGACGAACAGCCGCAGCCCGCTCTCCGTCGGCATCCGGCCCGCACTTGTATGAGGCGCGGCCAGCAGACCGCGTTGCTCCAGCTCGGCAAGGACCGAGCGGATCGAGGCGGGCGACAGGTTCACGCTGCTCTCGCCGGCGAGCGCTTTCGACCCAACCGGCGACCCGCTGTCGAGATAGCCTTCGACCACGAGGCGGAAAATCTCGCGGGCGCGGTCGGACAGGTCGGTAAGCGGCGGGGAATTCATATGCTCTATCTAACCGCTCCCCTTGCGGCCTCAAGACCCATGCGCCACACGCATCCCCGAGATTCGACTGCAATGGAGAACACCATGCGACCTTCCGGCCGTGCGCCCGACGAAATGCGCGCCATCACTATCGAGACTGGCTACACCAAGCATGCCGAGGGCAGCTGCCTGATCAGCTTTGGCGAGACCCGCGTGCTGTGCACCGCATCGGTCGAAGAACGAATTCCGCCTTGGCTTCGCGGCAAGGGCGAAGGCTGGGTCACCGGTGAATACTCGATGCTTCCGCGCGCGACACACACGCGCGGCCAGCGCGAGGCGGCCAAGGGCAAGCAGAGCGGACGGACGCAGGAAATCCAGCGGCTGATCGGCCGCAGCCTTCGCGCCGTAGTCGATCACAAGAAGCTCGGCGAACGCCAGATTACGCTCGATTGCGATGTGATCCAAGCCGACGGCGGAACCCGCACGGCCTCGATCACCGGCGCCTGGGTGGCGCTTCGTCTCGCGGTCGATGCGTTGATGAAATCCGGTGACATTACGCAGGACCCGATCACCGCCAAGGTCGCCGCCGTTTCCTGCGGCATTTACAAGGGCACACCGGTCCTCGACCTCGATTACCCGGAAGACAGCAGCGCCGATGCCGACGCCAATTTCGTGCTGATCGAGGGCGGCAAAATCGCCGAGGCGCAGGCGACCGCCGAAGGCGCCCCATATGACGAGGAAGCCTTCCTTCGCCTGCTCCGCCTTGCCCAGATGGGCTGCGCGCAGATCTTCAAGGCACAGGACGAGGCGACCCGGAAATGACACGGCGCATCGGTTCGGGCTCGCTGGTGATCGCCACCCACAATGCGGGGAAGCTCAAGGAGATTTCCGCGTTGCTCGAACCGCATGGCGTGAAGTGCATCTCGGCTGGGTCGCTGGGTCTGCCCGAACCGGCCGAGACGGGCAGGACCTTTGTTCAGAACGCGCTGCTCAAGGCGCGCGCCGCGGCGGAAGCCTCGGGCCTCGTCGCGCTTGCCGACGACAGCGGTCTCGCGGTCGATGCACTGGACGGGCGGCCCGGGGTCTACACAGCGGACTGGGCCGAACGGCAGTGGTTCGAAGGCGAGCCGGGCCGTGACTGGTACATGGCCATGGGCAAGGTCGAGGGTATGCTCAGCCAGAAGGGTGCCCAAGTCGACCGGTCGTGCGCGTTCCATTGCGTCCTCGCGCTGGTCTGGCCCGATGGTGAGCAGGCTGTCTATGAAGGCACGGCTCCGGGCACGCTGACATGGCCGCCCCGTGGCGAACTGGGTTTCGGCTATGATCCGGTGTTCATTCCCAAGGGACGCGAACAGACCTTCGCGGAGATCGCGCCAGAGGAAAAGCACGCCATCAGCCACCGGGCCGATGCCTTTGCCAAGTTGGTCGCCGATCAGTTCGGCTGAGGATCAGTAGGCTCTCTGGCCCCAGACGTTACCGGCCGGCCAGTAGCGACAGACAAGCACGTCGTTGCCGCGTGCCGTTGCCACGGCGCAACCGACCTCCTTGGTCTCTCGCCACACGATCTGCGTATAGTGACCGACATCGGCCCAGTTCCCGGTCTTCGAGATATTCGGGAAGCTGGCGTGCCGATAATATTGCTTTTCCTCGATGAACATGCCGACCATGGTTTCGACCGGCCAATGCCCGGCCGTACCCATCCAGAGGTTCTCACCGGTCTGGTTGCGGGCGCTCTGATCTGCGTGCTGCAACATGCCCCTCGACGAAAGGTGCTGTGCCCACTCGCGTGCCTCGCGTTCGAGATGGACATTCCATTTGAGCGGTTTGAGGCGCAGCGCCTCGCGTTCTTCGTTGTGCGTTCGCAATATCCGCGCCGCCAGATGCAGGTCCGAGCTTCCGCGCTGGTCGATCGATCGGGGCGTATGAAAGGCTTCGTTCGATGACCCCATCGATGACGATCCGCTTGCGGCGACACCGGTCCCCGTGGCAGATAGCAGCGCAACGACGCCGGCAAGCGGCGCGATCCATTTTCTCGACCCGTCCATGACGTGCGAGATTCCGACCCGACGATTAAGATTAGCTGAAGACATCCTTGGCCCGCGCTCTCTACATCCACTGGCCCTTCTGTATTGCGAAATGTCCTTATTGTGACTTCAACAGCCATGTCCGAAAAAATGCGGAGATGGCTTCTTGGAATGCCGCATTGCTGGAGGACATGCGCCACGAACATGCTGAGGCAAGCTCGGAAGATACGCTGACAAGTATCTTTTTTGGCGGAGGAACTCCTTCATTGATGCCCCCGGCGATGGTAGCCGACCTGCTGCGGGAAGCGGAACGGCTATGGGGCTTCGATGAGACCATAGAGATCACGCTCGAGGCCAATCCCAGCAGTGTGGAAGCCGCCAATTTTGCCGATCTGGCAGCGGCGGGCGTCAATCGCGTGTCGCTGGGAGTGCAGAGCCTGCGCGACGAGGCGTTGCGTTTCCTCGGCCGGTTGCACGGGGTGGATGAGGCACTCGCAGCGGTCGCAATCGCCCAGCGCCATTTCGAGCGCGTGTCGATCGACCTGATCTATGCCCGCCCCGACCAGACCGAGGCGCAATGGCGGGCCGAGTTGGGCGAGGCCCTCGCGCTCGGCACCGATCACATGTCGCTTTACCAGCTCACGATCGAACCGGCGACGCGATTTGCCACCGACGTCCGGCGAGGGGTGTTCGAACCGCTCGATGACGACAACGCCGCCGACCTGTTCGCCCTCACGCGCGAAATGACTGATGCAGCGGGCCTGCCTGCCTACGAGATCAGCAACCACGCGCGTCCCGGTCAAGAGAGCCGACACAACCTCACCTATTGGCGATACCAGGACTATGTCGGGATCGGTCCTGGCGCACACGGTCGCCGGTGCGACAGAGCGACGGTCAGGCACCGCAAGCCCGAGAATTTCCTCTCTGCCGTGACATCGCAGGGCCACGGTATCGCGGAAGAGCGCGCGCTCGACCGGGCGGAACAGGCCAGCGAAGCGTTGCTGATGGGTCTAAGGCTGGCCGAGGGCGTCGACCTCGACGCGCTGGCACACCGTTTCGACGCCAAGCCGGATGCGCTGGTCGATCACGGCAAGCTGGCACTATACTGCGACCTCGCGCTGGTATGGGAGGAGAACGAACGCATTGGCGTCACCCCGCAAGGCATGCCGCTGCTCGACGCTTTGCTCGGTGAACTGGTACGCGCCGATCTCGTGACGTCATGAGCAGGGCCGAATTGCTCGGCGCATGGCACGATCACCTCGCGCTCGGGCTGCGCCGTTCGCCGCACACCGTGCGGGCCTATCACAAGGCCGCCGAGAGGCTCCTGACGAGACTGGGCATGGCAAGCTGGGCAGAAGTCGCGGAAATTACCGCGGTCCGCCTGCGCACCCATATCGCATCGCGCCGCGCCGACGGGCTTGGCAACGCCTCCGCAGCGCGCGAGCTTTCCGCGCTCAAGGGTTTCGTTTCCTTTGCCCGAACGCAGGCGGGGCATGCCGTTTCTGAC
>JBFOLW010000199.1:0-3531 GCA_040830305.1 Erythrobacter sp. | reverse complement strand
GACACCGCCAGCATTGGCCAGCGATAGGGTCGCGGTTCGCGGACATAGTCCCACAAATCGGCGAACCCGGCCTTGGCGTTGAATCGTGTCTTGAGGCGCATGAGACTTAAGATAGGCGCTTTCGACGAGCTGCGCCAGTAACGCTTACCCGAATGCGGCGTAGAGCTCGCGGCCATGGCGGCTCAGCCAGCGGTTGGCCTGCTCGATATCGTCTTCATAGAGCCGGTCGAGCAGCGCATGGAAGGCCGCCGAGTGATCGAAATGCACGAGGTGCGCGACCTCATGTGCCACGACCGAGCGGCGCACGAAATCGGGCGCCTGCACGAGCCGCCAGTTCAGCCGCAGGACGCCTTCGGAGGAGCAGCTGCCCCAGCGGCGCCGTGCGCGGGTCAGTTTTACGCCTGTCGTCGAAAGATCGCCCCTCGCGCAATATTCGGCGGCGTCATCGGCAAAGAGACGAAGCGCTTCACCTTCGAGCCACCGTTGCAACCGTTTGCCGAGCGTCGCTTGCGGGCCGCCGAGCGTCAGAGCCTGGCCTTCGAGCACAGGTTTTCGCGGTGCACCATAGCACCAGTCGACGGCAATATCCTCACCGCGATAAAGCAGTTTGCCTTCCCGCGCCGGATCGCGTTGCTCGGGCACCTTGGCTAGCTGCGCCGCGAGCCAGTCGCGCCGCGCATGGGCGAAGGCGATCGCCTCGGTGCTGCGACACCAATGGGGCAGGGTGATGCGGACCGCGCTGCCGTCCGGCGCGAGGCGCAGCGTTAAGCGTTTGGCGCGGCGGTTGCGCGACAGTTCGATCGGCAGTTCGCGCCCGTCCAGCTCGATCGCCGGCTCCAGCGCTTCGCGGCGGAGCCAGTCGATCATGCCGCCTCCTCGCCGTCATCGTGTTCGACGTCGTCCCAGTCGACGACATGATGCTCGAGCGGTCCCGCCTCGTCTTCGCTCACGACCCGCCCGGCAACCGAAACGCCTGCCCGAACAACATCCTCGCGGTCGCCGGTGAGCAGGTAATGCCAGCGCGGCAGCGGCTGGTTGTTCGCCCGCCTGCGATAGGCGCAGGTCGGCGGCAACCACGTAACGTCGTCGACGATCTTGAGGGTCAGCCGCAGGCAATCGGGGACGAATGCCTTGCGATGTGCATAATCGGTGCAGCGCGCGGTCTGCGTGTCGAGCAGCTTGCACGCGACATTGGTGTGCTCGATCTCGCCGGTATCGTCATATTCGACCTTGTGCAGGCAGCAACGCCCGCACCCGTCGCACAATGCTTCCCATTCGTCCTGGTTGAGGTCGGCCAGCGGCCGTTCCCAGAAGCGGTCCCTCAGCGCACCCATTTTTCCAGTTCCGCCGCGACCGCCGCGGGTCCTTTATCCGTCGGCAACATCGCGAGAGGCCGACCGTCCGGACCGAACAGATAGGTGATATTGGTATGGCCGACGAGGTAGCCCCCGGCTTCGTTTGGCTCCTCGATCGAGTAGGCCACGGCGAAGGACCTCGTGACCGCGTCGATCTGCTCCTTGGTGCCCGTCATCCCGATCAGCCGGGGATGGAAATTCTCGGTGAATTCGGCCAACACCTCGGGCGTGTCGCGCTGCGGATCTACGCTGACGAACAGCGGCTGGATCTGCGATCCGAGCTCGGGATTGTCCTGTTCGAACGCCTTCAGCCCCGCCATCGCCCGCAGGGTGTCGTCCGGGCATACGTCGGGACAGAAGGTGTATCCGAAATAGAGCGTGCGATACTTCCCGTCGAAATCGTTCCAGCTGACCGGCGTACCCACCTCACCTGTCAGAGTGAAATCGCCGCCGATTGCAGCACCCGCCAGAGGCGGTTCGGACGGTTGCGGTTCGGATTCAGGCGCTGCTTCACAAGCGGCCAGAAGTCCGAGTGCGGCCAGGAGCAAGACATTTTTGCGTAGCATGGTCTGACGGTTCATGGTCTGCTAAGCGCCGCTCGGCAAGGGCGAGTCAGTCTTTGATGTGAGGAAAACAGGGGCATTCACACGGTGAAGCGTTTCGCGAAAAAAATCGTCCTGGCGACACTTGCGGGGGCGCTGATGACGCCGCCGCTTCACGCGCAGATGCAGCGCGATGGCTTCAAGTTTCTCGAGGCGGTGAAGAAACGTGAAGGCAACGAGGTCACCCAGTTCCTCCAGGAACCGGGCAGCATCCTCGTCAACACGCGCGATATCACCAGCGGCGAAACCGCGCTGCATATCGTCACCCAGCGTCGCGATGCCGTGTGGGTCCGGTTCCTCCTTTCGAAAGGTGCCAATCCCAACATCACCGACAGGAACGGAATCTCGCCGCTCCAGCTGGCTGCCCAGCTTGGTTTCGTCGAGGGCGTCGAGATTCTCGCCGACAGCGGTGCCCAGGTCGATATCGCCGACAGCACCGGAGAGACACCGCTTATTTCTGCCGTCCACCGTCGTGACGGAGCGCTTGTGCGATTGTTGATCGAGAAGGGGGCCAACGCCGACCGTGCCGACAATTCGGGGCGCACCGCACGCGATTATGCCACGCTCATTGGGGCGCGATCGAACATGCTCGAGGAGATCGAGCGCGCAGAGGCGGAGCGTGGTGAAACGACCGAATCCTACGGGCCGAACTGACCGATGGACGTCGCTGACCTGACCCTCGACGAGCTGCGGATCGCGCTGGCGCCCGGCATTGCCGAAGCGGCAGTGTTCGATGGCTGGAGCTTCGCCGCACTAGACATGGCGGCCGATCAGCTCGGCGCCGATCGCGATGTCGCGCGCCTCGCCTTCAAGGACGAGGGCGCAATGGGCATGATTTGCGCCTGGATCGAGACCATCGACCGGCAGATGACGCTCGACCTGCCCGCCGAAACACTGGCGCAGATGAAGATCCGCGAACGTATCCGCAGCCTCATCCAATATCGTCTCGATGCGGTGACGGGTCTCGAAGAATCGCTGCGCCGCGCGCTGGCAATCTTGGCCATGCCGCAAAATGCCGCGCGAGCGCTGAAGACCGGGTGGAGCAGTGCCGATGCGATGTGGCGTCTCGCGGGCGATACCGCGACCGACTACAATCACTATACGAAGCGTGCGATTCTTGCTTCGATCTACGGGGCGACACTGGCCGTGTTCGTCGAGGACGAAAGCGAGGAGAAGGCCGACACGCGGGCGTTTCTCGATCGGCGGATCGACGGCGTGATGAAGTTCGAGAAGGCCAAGGCCAAATGGTTGAGCCCCGAGCGCGAGAGCTTCAGCGTAACGCGTTTCCTGGGACGCCTTCGTTATCCGGCGCGATAGCTCGCTATTGATAACCAGTTGCAACTAGCGGGCACTTCTGACAGGGCGTCGCGCATGACGCTCGACGGGTTCGAACACGAAAAGGCTGCGCGTATCGTTGCGGTGGACTGGTCCTTGCTGGCCGAGGACGAAGGCAAGCGCCTCAAGGCGCTGGGTGTGGACGAGGGGGCGGAAATCGCCGTCGTCCATCGCGGAATTTTCGGCACGCGCGACCCGCTTGCAGTGCGAATCGGGCGCATGACCATCGCCCTGCGCCG
>JBFOLW010000198.1:0-2912 GCA_040830305.1 Erythrobacter sp. | reverse complement strand
TCGCCGCGGCGAAACTCGCGGCTGTCGGGCACGCCCGCGAGGATATTCTCGGTATTGCCCTTGCGGATACGGTCGAGCGGTTCGCCGGTAATGACGTGGAAATGCCACGGCTGCGTGTTCATCGAGGTGGGCGAGCGCATCGCGAGCGTCAGGATCTCCTCGATCAGCGCGCGCGGCACCGGCTTGTCGAGATAGCCCCTGATCGAGCGGCGATCCATCACCACCTCTTCATAGGTCATGTCCCGATTGCCGCTCATTTCCATTCTCTCCCTTGTTGATGGCGGGAGGCTTAGCGCGCCGACTCGGTGGCGCAAAATCCCTTACGGTATCGCGGGCAGGCAGGTGCCGATCGCGGGCGCGGGGAACAGGCGGCAGTCGAGAAAGACCGCTTCGGCCCCTCCGGCGCCCGCGGCGACAAAGCTGAAGCGCAAGCTGCGGCGCGCGTTCTCGGTCAGCGGAAGCCCGGCCGGGATGGCGCTGGCGTCGCTCCACCCCTGCACGCGGCAATAGCCGCCGCCACCGCTGCACAGGCTTCGCGCGCGCTCGACGAGCGCCTCGGGCGAGTCGCCCTGCGCGACGAGCACGAAATGCACGCCGGCACCGGGAGAGGAGGGTTCGCGCGTGCCCATAATCTCGCGCTTGGCGGTATCGCGGGTGATGCTGCGCACGCTCTCGCCGCTTTGCAGCAATGTTGGCAGCGGGTTGGCTTCGGCCACGGCGAGCGCCGTCTCGCGCAGACGCAACGGGTCGGGCTCACCGCCGCCATAGCGCGCCGACAAGGCATTGCCGCTGCCCCAGAAACCACGCCAGCGGAAGAACAGGTGCGGGCCGACCCGCGCCACCTTGTCGAGCTGCTCGCTCCACCAGGGATAGACGTAATCGGCGTGGAAATGCGTGGCATTGCCGACCGGGGCATGGGTAGCGCCCGAAAGCATGGCTTCGGCCCGGTCGCGCGCTACACGCCAGGCCGCATCCGGATAGGGGCGGCTGAGCGAACCATCGCAGGTGAAGCTGAACTGGCAGCCGGTCGGGCGCTGCGATCCTTCGAACACCACCCCGCAGACCGTTTTGGCGAAGGCCGGGTGGCGCACGCGGTTGAGCACGACCTGCATGACCGCGCGCTGGTCGCTCTCGCCGCCACCCGCCTCGGCCATGCCGGCGAGCGCGAGGCAGTCGCGCGCCCGGGCGCGGTCGGCATCGCTGCCGCGAAAGGCGAAGGGGATCGGCTTGCCGGCGCCGACCGGAGCGAAGCCGACCGCCGCATTGCGCGCCCGGGCATCCTCGCCAGCGAAGCCGGAGAGCACGTCAGTGTCGTCACCCGCGGCCGGAAGGTCGGGCAGCGGAGGCGTTGTCACCTCGATCGCAGCCGGCGACGGTTGGCCGGGTGTGGCAGGGATGCCCCCGAACAGCGCGAGCAGCAGGAATGGCAGCAGCACGAGGCTCGCCAGCGCCAGCAAGGGCACAGGATCGCTTTGTGGTTGCGTTGCGGGAGCGCGCTCGTTCATCCCGGATATCTAGGCGGAAAATCGCCGCCCGCCAGTCCCTTGCCGACGGCAAGCGACGATAGCGTGTAGCTTAAGCCGCCTTGGCGAGGTCCATTTCCATCCGGTCCCAGATCTCGACCAGCGCCTCGACCAGACCGTCCATCATTTCCGCGGTGTGTGCCGGGCCGGGGGTGAAGCGCAGGCGCTCGGTGCCGCGGGGGACGGTGGGGAAGTTGATCGGCTGCACATAGACGCCGTATTCGGCGAGCAGGATGTCGCTGATCTTCTTCGCGCGGACCGGATCGCCGACCATCAGCGGGACGATGTGCGTGACGCTGTCCATCACCGGCAGACCGGCATCGCGCATCTTCTGCTTGAGCAGTTCGGCGGCGGCCTGCTGGCCGTCGCGCTCGACGCTGCTTTCCTTCAGGTGGCGGACCGATGCCAGCACGCCTGCGACCAGCGCGGGGCTCAGCGAAGTGGTGAAGATGAAGCCCGGGGCGTAGGAGCGGATGCAGTCGACGATCTTCTTGTCGGCCGCGATATAGCCGCCCATCACGCCGAACGCCTTGCCCAGCGTGCCCTCGATGATGTCGATCCGGTGCGCAGCCTCGTCGCGCTCCGAGATGCCGCCGCCGCGCTTGCCGTACATGCCGACCGCGTGGACCTCGTCGATATAGGTCAGCGCGTTGTACTTCTCGGCAAGGTCGCAGATCGCGTGGACCGGGGCGACGTCGCCATCCATCGAATAGACGCTCTCGAAGGCGATCAGCTTGGGCGTCTCGGCATCTTCGGCCGCCAGCAGTTCCTCGAGGTGCTCGAGGTCGTTGTGGCGGAACACGCGCTTCTCGCAGCCCGAGTTGCGGATGCCCGCAATCATGCTGGCGTGATTGAGCTCGTCGGAGAAGATCACGCAGCCGGGCAGCAGCTTGGCCACGGTCGACAGCGTCGCATCGTTCGAGACGTATCCGCTGGTGAACAGCAGCGCGGCATCCTTGCCGTGGAGGTCGGACAATTCGGCCTCCAGCTCGACGTGGTAATGCGTGTTGCCGCCGATATTGCGCGTACCGCCCGAACCCGCGCCGACATCGTGCAGCGCCTCTTCCATCGCCGAGATCACCTTGGGGTGCTGGCCCATCGCGAGATAGTCGTTCGAACACCACACGGTGACCGGCTTCGGGCCGTTGTGGCCTGCGAAGCAGCGCGCATTGGGGAAGGAGCCTTTGTTGCGCAGGATGTCGATGAAGACGCGATAGCGGCCTTCCTCGTGCAGCCGGGCAATCGCTTCGTCGAAGATCTGGTCGTAGTTCACTGGCGTTTTCGCCCGTCTCTGCGCCGCCTGTCCGCGGCTGTCTGTGAAGGCCCCATTAGTCAAATACGTTGCAAATCGCCACCGCGATCTTTGCGAGCCGTTCGCAAGTCAATCGA
>JBFOLW010000197.1:0-4566 GCA_040830305.1 Erythrobacter sp. | reverse complement strand
GCGCTGCGGTTGGTGCCCCGGCTCGTCGGTGGGCCGCGGCCGCGCGCGCGGGTGATGGGGTGGGGGGGGCCGTTCGCGATCGCCCCGCCGTTGACGTTGAGCAGCTCGCCCGGGATGCCCAGCTTGTCGCGGCAGTAGAGCACCTGCACCGCAAAGGCCTCGTTCAGTTCCCAAAGGCCGATGTCGTCGACCTTGAGGTCGAAACGTTCGAGCAGCTTCGGAATCGCGAAGACCGGGCCGATGCCCATTTCGTCGGGTTCGGTGCCGGCGACGGCCATACCGACATAGCGGCCAAGCGGGGTCAGGCCCTTCTTCTCGGCAACCTTGGCTTCCATAAGGATCGATGCCGAGGAACCGTCGGACAGCTGCGAGGCGTTGCCCGCGGTGATCGAGGTCCCCGGACCCATGACCGGCTGCAGGCCAGCAAGGCCTTCGAGCGTGGTCGAGGGGCGGTTGCCTTCGTCCTTGTCGATGGTCACCTCGACGTCGGAGATCTCGCCGGTTTCCTTGTTCTGCACCTTGTGCGTGGTGGTGACGGGAACGATCTCGTCGTCGAACAGGCCCTTTTCCTGCGCTGCAGCGGTGCGCTGCTGGCTCGACAGGGCATATTCGTCCTGCGCTTCGCGGCTGATGCCGTAACGCTGTGCGACCGTTTCGGCGGTCTGCAGCATCGGCATGTAGATCGCGCCGTGCATGTTCACCAGCTCGGGATCGGGCATCACGCGCATTTCCTTGGTCTGCACGAGGCTGATCGATTCCTGGCCCCCGGCGGCAACCACGTCCATGCGATCGGTGATGATCTGCTTGGCCGCGGTGGCGATGCTCATCAGGCCCGAAGAGCACTGGCGGTCGATGGTCATGCCGCTGGTGCCGATCGGGCAACCGGCGCGCAGCGCGACCTGGCGCGCGAGATTGCCCGCCTGCGTACCCTGCTGGAGCGCGCTGCCCCAGAGCACGTCGTCGACTTCGCCGGCTTCGATGCCGGCACGCTCGATCGCGGGCTTCAGGGAGTAGGCGCCGAGCGTCGGGCCCTTGGTGTCGTTGAACCCGCCCTTGTAGGCGCGGCCGATGGCGGTGCGGGCGGTAGAGACGATGACTGCGTCACGCATGGGAATTTCCTTGGATTGCTGAAAAGTGCCTGATCCTCGCCGGGGAGGAGGGGGAAATCAGACGAAAATCTGGGTGATCCATTCGCAGATCAGCGCGGGCTTTTTCTCGCCTTCGATCTCCATCGTGATCTCGCAGGTCTGCTGCCACTGACCGGGACGCTTCTCGACCATTTCGAGCAGCTTCCAGTGACCGCGGATGCGCTTGCCGCTGCGGACGGGGCTGATGAACCGCGTCTTGTTGCCGCCGTAGTTGACGCCCATCTTCACGCCCTCGAGCTTGGGCGTATCCGAATTGGCACCGAGATAGGGAATCATCGACAGTGTCAGGAAGCCGTGCGCGATCGTGCCGCCGAACGGCGTCATCTTGGCCGCTTCCTCGTTGATGTGGATGAACTGGTGGTCGCCGGTGGCGTCGGCAAACTGGTTGATCCGCTCCTGGCTCATCTCGACCCATTCGCTGGTGCCGATGTGTTCGCCAACTTTCTCTGCCAGTTCCTGCGGGCTCATATGCGCCTCTCCTCTATTCGAAAAACCTTGGTTTCGCGCGACTCCGGCCGCGCGGTGCGGCGCGAGTCATGGCGC
Source organism: Erythrobacter sp. (assembly GCA_040830305.1). Lineage (GTDB taxonomy): Bacteria > Pseudomonadota > Alphaproteobacteria > Sphingomonadales > Sphingomonadaceae > Qipengyuania. Next base: position 2,875 of record JBFOLW010000197.1, on the reverse strand, counting down.
ATGGAAAGAGGGCGCGCAACCGCGCGAATGGTGCCGTTACGGCATGGCGGGCTCGGCCGAGGCCGCTGCACGGCGGGCCTCGCGCAGCGCCTTTCGCTCGGCTTCGGCCTTGGCCGATTCGCGCTTCCGGCAATAGGTCGCGAGCGCGATCTGCAGCCCGATCAGCATCAGGAACACCGGCTGATAGGCGATCCCCTGGAAGGTCGCCCCGACGAGATATATGATATTTGAGAATTGCAGCGCGCTTGCCAGCGGGCCCTGCCACTGTTCGGCCGGGCTCTCGCGATTGCGCCATTTGCGGCGGATGCTTTCCATCTGCACCAAGCCCAGAACATGCAGGCTGACCCACAGGATCAGACCCGGCCAGCCCTGCTCGCCGAGCATCTCGAAGAAGGATGAGTGGTAGGCGCGCGATTCGTCGGTCACCTCCTTGATCTCGGTGACCAGCGCGCCGCCTTCGTCACGCGTTACCGGCAGATCGTAGGTGAATTCGTTCGCGCGGTAAGCGTCGAAGCCGCCGCCAAGCGGGTTTTCGGCTGCGTAATCGAGCGTCCACATCCAGACCTGCACGCGGGTGGAAGCCGACTGGTCGGACTGGACCGATCCCAGCGTCGCCATGCGCTCGTAATAGCTCGCAGGGATGAATGGCAGCGCCATCACGCCCAGCGCACCCGCCGCCAGCAGATACATGATGCGGTTCTTGACGTCGCGCAGCATCATCACGCCCAGCACTGCGATGCACAGCAGTCCGGTGCGTGCCTCGGTGCCGATCGGAACCAGCAGGCAGGCGAAGATCAGCAGGCCGGCAAAGGTCCGCACACGCCAATCGGGCGGAAAGATCGTGCCGTGCCTGGCGGACCACAGGATGATCGGGATCAGCGCGATCGCCACCGTTGCAAGCGTCGAGCTCTCGTAGATGTTCGAATTGTCGTTCACGAAGAAATAGAGGCTGTCGTAGCCCCCGCCGCCCAGCGCGGTCTTCATCCCCGTCGAAATGACGATCGCACCCGCGGTGAGCACCAGCACCAGTGCGGCGGCCTCGATCCTGAGACGGGTGAACAGGGTGAGCGGCAGGAAAATCGCAAAGACCAGCGCCTTCCACACCCAGTCCCACTTGTCCTGCGCATTCTCGGGGAAGTCGGCCCATTGCAGCGTCATGAAGCAGTAGACCAGCAACGCCAGCAGGATGCCTTGCCGCAGCGTAAACCTGCTCTCGGACTTGGGGTCGGCGACCGCCCAACCGGCAAAGGCCAGCAGAAAGGCGATCAGCGAGATCGGAAGCAGCGGGGTCAGCGTCCACCCGATCTTCTGCGGTGCCAGGATGTCGATGTAGAGATAGGCGAGCACCCACACGAAAGGGCGCTTCAGGCCCAGCGCGAACATGCCCATCACGGTCAGGAACAGCGCCGCGTCAAGCATCGCTGTCTCGCCGGTGATTTCGCCGATTGCGGCGCGCCTCGCGCCCGGCCTGCGGTTCGGCACCGGGCACATCGTCGCTCAGCGGATCCTCGCGGTCCAGCTCGTCGCGCATCAGGACGCGCAACAGCGCGATCATGATCAGCGCATGGGTCAGGGCGAGGGCGAAATAGTCGATCACAATGCGATACTCTTTAGCGACACCCCTAATGCACCCCGGTTGACGCGCCGTTAAGCCTAATGTGACACAGAGCGGAGCCGATGACCCGCGTGCTGCACATCCTCGACCATTCGCTGCCGCTGCATTCCGGCTATACCTTCCGCACACGCGCAATCCTCAAGAGCCTGCAAGGCGCAGGGATCGAGGTTCGCGGGATCACAGGTGCGCGGCATGCCGCCGAGGGGCCGCCGACAGAAGAGGTCGAGGGGCTTGTCTTCCACCGCGTACCGGGTGCCTTTTCGGGACCACCGGGACTGCGCGAGTGGCGCGAGATCGAAGCGATGCGCAAGGGAATCGAGCGGATCGCTTCCGACTGGCGCCCCGACATACTCCACGCGCATTCGCCCGCGCTGTGCGGGATGGCCGGGCTGCGCGCTGCGCGCCGCCTGGACCTGCCCTTCGTCTATGAAATCCGCGCCTTCTGGGAAGATGCGGCCGTCGGCAACGGTACGGGTAGCGAAGGCTCGCTCAAATATCGTCTCACCCGCGCGCTGGAGAACCATGTGGTCAGGGGCGCCGATGCCGTCTTCACGATCTGCGAGGGGTTGCGCAGCGACCTGGTGTCACGCGGTCACGATCGCGCCAAGATCGACCTCTCGCCCAACGGCGTCGACCTCGAGCTGTTCGGCGAACCACCGGTCCGCGACGATGCACTGGCGGAGCAGCTCGGGATCGGCGACGGGCCGGTGATCGGGTTCATCGGCAGCTTCTACGACTACGAGGGGCTCGACGATCTGGTTGCCGCCATGCCGCTCCTGCGCGCACACCACCCGGAAGCCAGGCTGCTGCTGGTCGGCGGCGGTCCGGTCGAAGACGCACTGCGCGCCCAGGCTGCGCTTTCGACGGCGCATGAAGCGATCATTTTTACCGGCCGCGTGCCGCATGACGAGGTCGAACGCTACTATTCGCTGATCGACGTGCTTGCCTATCCGCGCAAGCGTTCGCGGTTGACCGATCTGGTAACCCCGCTGAAACCGCTCGAGGCGATGGCGCAGCGGCGGATCGTTGCGGCGAGCGATGTCGGCGGCCACCGCGAACTGATCGACAACGGCTCCAACGGGTTGCTTTTCCCACCCGACGATCCGGCTGCCATGGCTTCGGCGCTGGCGCTATTCATCGCCGAGAAATTCCGCTGGCCGGCAATGCGCGACGCCGGTCGCCAGCATGTTGCCGATCACCATGACTGGGCGCGGAACATTGATCGTTATCGGGCCGTTTACCAAAACCTGCTAGAGCGTC
>JBFOLW010000196.1:0-2118 GCA_040830305.1 Erythrobacter sp. | reverse complement strand
CTCGCCGAAAGCCTGGTCGAACTCAATCTCAACGAACCCAACAAACTGGGCGATGTCAGCTGGTTCAAGCCGCACAAATATGTCGGCGTATGGTGGTCGCTCCACCTCGACGAGGAAAGCTGGGGCTCGGGACCGAAGCACGGGGCCACCACCCGGAACGTGAAACGCTACATCGATTTCGCGGCCGAGCATGGTTTCGAAGGCGTGCTGGTCGAGGGCTGGAATCTCGGCTGGGATGGCAACTGGTTCTTCAACGGCGCTGAGTTCAGCTTCACCGAAAGCTATCCCGATTATGATTTCGAGGAACTGGCCCGCTATGCCGCCGAGAAGGGCGTTCCGATCGTCGGCCACCACGAAACCAGCGGCGATGTCGGCAATTACGAAAGCCAGCTTGAAGCCGGGCTCGACCTGATGGCGGCGCGCGGGGTGAAGACGATCAAGTCGGGCTATGTCACCGACGCTTGCAACCTGCGCTACGTCCATCCCGATGGCCGCGAGACCCGCGAATGCACCGAAAGCCAGGTCATGCAGCGTCACCACCTGCATGTCGTGACCGAGGCAGCCAAGCGACAGATCGCCATGAACCCGCACGAACCGGTGAAGGATACCGGGCTGCGCCGTACCTATCCCAATTGGGTCAGCCGTGAAGGGGCGCGGGGGATGGAATTCAGCGCCTGGGGCGTGCCGCCCAACGGGCCGGATCACGTGCCGACCATGGTCTTTACCCGCATGCTGTCGGGGCCGATGGATTACACACCGGGTATCCTCAGCCTGGAAGGACGCGGGCAGTCGCTGCAGATGACCATGGCGCGTGCGCTGGCCGAATACGTGCTTGTCTACTCGCCGATCCAGATGGTTGCCGACCTGCCCGAACACTATGCCGAGCATCCCGAGCCGTTCCAGTTCATCAAGGATGTGCCCGCCGACTGGGCGGAAAGCCACATCCTGGAGGCCGAGGTGGGCGACTATGTCGTCACCGCGCGCAAGGACCGCAACAGCGAGGAATGGTATCTAGGCGGCGGAACCGATGCCGATCCGCGTGAGACGTCGATTGCGCTCGATTTCCTCGACCAGGCCAAGACCTATCGTGCCGAGATCTACCGCGATGCCGAGACGTCCCATTTCGAAGGCCCGACGCGGTTCGACATTGTGATCGAGGATCGCACTGTGACCGCCGGTGACAGCCTCGACCTGCGGATGGCGCCGGGTGGTGGCTTTGCGGTCAGGCTGGTACCGATCGACGGGTGAGCGAAACCGGTCCTCCCCGCGTCGTCGTGCTGGGTGGCGGCAGTGCAGGCTGGATCACGGCCTGCCTGCTGCACCACCGGTGGCACGCGCGCGGAGGGCAGGTCACCGTCGTCGAGAGTCCCGAGATCGGCATTATCGGCGTGGGCGAAGGGTCGACGCCGCAGCTCAAGGCCTTCTTCGACCACCTCGGTATCGAGGAAGCCGAGTGGATGGCGGCGTGCGATGCGACCTACAAGCTCGGCATCCGCTTTTCGGGCTGGAGCGAGCGCGAGGGACACGAGAGCTACTTCCATCCCTTCCCCGGCCCGGTCGACCTGCACACCGAACCGCGCTTCCTGCACAATTGCGCGCTGCGACGCCGCGGTTTCGACGTGCCGGCGCATCCCGACGACTGGTTTCTTGCCGAGGTGCTGGCGCAAAGACGCAAGGCGCCGCAGCCGCGCGACAATTTCCCCTTCGCTCCCAGCTATGGCTACCATTTCGACGCGCACAAGCTGGGGGCGTATTTGCGCGAATGGGCGAAACCGCGCGGAGTGGTCCACAAACCGCTCAAGGTAACCGAGGTCGAACCGGGCAGCGACGGCGATGTCTGCGCGCTGCTGTGCGAGGGCGGCGAGCGGATCGAAGGTGATTTCTTCGTCGATTGCTCGGGCTTCCGCTCGGTTATCGCGCAGCAGAAGCTCGGCGCAAAGTTCCTTCCCTTTGGCGAGAACCTGTTCAACGACCGCGCGGTGGTGATGCCCACTGCGCATCGCAAAGCCTTCAAGCCGCAGACCGACAGCATCGCGATGCGCGCCGGCTGGCGCTGGTCGATCCCGCTGACCACGCGCGTCGGCAATGGCTATGTCTATTCCTCAAATTATATTTCCG
>JBFOLW010000195.1:0-3398 GCA_040830305.1 Erythrobacter sp. | reverse complement strand
TGCGCCGAGGCTGCCCGCAAGCTCGTCGAGTGCAGGAAGGATCGCGTCGATGCCGAAGGCGTTGCAGGCCATCAGCAGCGCCATCATCCAGATCAGCTCGCGCTCGCCGATCGCCCGGCGTGTTGTCCGGTCGGGAAGCACACGCTCGCCGCCGGCTGGCTGATCGTTTCGCATTTGCACAAAATGGCAAGTGAGGGACAAGGTTCCGCTTTGCAACCCGCACGCCTATCTTGGGCGACCATGAGTGACGCGAAAGACACGGATGATACGGCCGAGGCGGATGGCCTGCGCAAGATCATCCATGTCGACATGGATGCCTTTTTCGCCAGCGTCGAACAGCGCGACAATCCCGAACTGCGCGGCAAGCCCGTGGCCGTGGGCGGGTCGAGCGGGCGCGGCGTGGTGGCAGCTGCAAGTTACGAGGCGCGCAAGTTCGGCGTGCGCAGCGCCATGCCCTCGGTCACCGCCAAGCGGCTGTGTCCCGACCTCATCTTCTGCAAGAGCCGCTTCGACGTCTACCGCGAGGTCAGCCAGCAGATCCGCGCGATCTTCCGCCACCACACCGAACTCGTCGAGCCGCTCAGCCTCGACGAGGCCTATCTCGACGTGACCGAGGACAAGCTCGGCATCGGCAGCGCCACGCGTATTGCGGAGCTGATCCGCCAGGAAATCCGCGCCAAGACGAAGCTGACCGCAAGCGCGGGGGTGAGCTACAACAAGTTCCTCGCCAAGATCGCCAGCGACCAGAACAAGCCCGACGGGCTATGCGTGATCCGCCCGGGCGAGGGCGCGCGTTTCGTCGCCGACCTGCCGATCCGGCGCTTCCATGGCGTCGGCCCCAAGGGCGCGGAGAAGATGGCGAAGCTGGGCATCGAGACCGGCGGCGATTTGGCAACGAAGGACATCGAATGGCTGCGCGCGCACTTCGGCAGCTTTGCCGACTATCTCTATCGCGCTGCACGCGGGATCGACCTGCGGCCCGTTCGATCCAGCCGGATCCGCAAATCGGTCGGCGGCGAGCGGACTTTCAGCCGCGACCTGTCATCGGGCAGCGAGCTGCGCGAGACGATGGAGGACATCGTCGATATCGTCTGGGGCTATATCGAGCGCGCGGAGGCGAAGGGCCGCACCGTGACGCTCAAGATGAAATACACCGATTTCCAGATCTTCAGCCGCGCCAGAACAGTAGATCGCCCGATTGCCTCGAAAGACGAATTTGCCGCAATCGGCCGAGCCCTGCTCGAAGAGGTCCTGCCCCTGCCCATGCCTATCCGGCTGATGGGGCTGACACTATCGAAGCTCGAGCGTGATGAAGCGGGAGACACGAGGCGGCCCGACGCGCAGTTGACGCTGCTCTAGCCGCGATCGGTATGCCAGAGGCTCAGGCGCGCCTTTGTTCGCGGGCTTAGCGGCTCGGGAAGCGAATGCAGCGGAAAAAAGCGTGCTTCGACAACCTCGCGACCGTCAGCCTTGGGCATGGCATCGACAATGCCCTCGAAGATATGCGCGGTATGGGGAACGCCCGAGAGCTGCTCTTCGATAACGCCGATCTTGCGGATGGCTTCGATTGCACACCCGGTTTCCTCGAGCAGCTCGCGCCGGGCCGCGGTTTCTGGCGCCTCGTTCCGTCCCACGCCTCCGCCGGGAAAATACCACCCCACCGGTCCGTAACTGTGCCGTACCAACAGCACCTGCCCGTCGAGATCCCGCGCGATCACGCTCACCCCGGTTCCGGTCGCGCCAGTGATCCGCCGCCAGTAATGGCGCAGAACATAAGCGATTCGGAGCGCCAGCCGGTAAAGCGGCTTGGGGATCAGGTGAAGCATGTTACCGGTTGTGTAGCTGCCCGCAGCAGCCGCGCAACCGGCAAATCGTGCTTACCCGCAAGTGCCTCGTCGAGCACCTTGCGCTTGTCGTTGCCGCGGATCACGAACATTATCCGGTCGCTCGCGAGCAGAGACGGGATCGTCAGGCTGATCCGATCGAAGGGCGCTTCGGGCGGGAGCGGGTCGGGCGTCAGGCGGAGGATCCTGCGTGGCTCATCTACCTGCGGATCGGTGTTTGGAAAGAGCGAGGCGATATGCCCGTCAGCACCTATCCCGAGCCAGGCGAGCGCGAACGCCGGTACCGCTTCCATTTCGGTAAGCGTGACGACCTCCGCCCCGGCCGGTTCGAACAGGTCGCGCAGCTTGCCGGTATTGGACGCCGCGTGATCCTCGGGCACAATGCGATCGTCGCCGGGCCACACCACCAGCCGGGTCCAGTCGAGGTCGTGCTCGAGCAACGCCTCCATGATCGGGAAGGGAGTCGACCCGCCGGGTACGGTGATCGTTACCGGCCCTTCCCCCGCGTCCAGCGCCTTGCCCAGTTGGACCGCCAGCCAGTCGGCAATGGCGGCATCGCTCGAGCCTTCTACGATCGTTACGTTTTCCATCGTGCCTAGATACACCAAGGCCGCCCGTCCCAAAGGGGAAAGGCGGCCCGAATGCGCTTTCGCATAGCTATGCGCTTACTTGCTGGTCTGATCGAGGAACCAGATGCGCTCCTCGCACTGGTCGATCCAGTCGTCGACAATCCCGCTGGTGGCATTGTCGCCCGCACCCTCGGCAGCTTCCTTTACCTCGCCGAGGCGGGTGTGGAGCTTCTTGTTATCGTCACGCAGTTCGAGTACCATCGCATCGGCCGACAGCGATGTGTCGTCCTGGTCCTCGATCCGGGTGTGCTTCATCACGCTTCCTATCGAGGTCAGCGTATTCTCGCCATTCTTGCGGACGCGTTCGCCGAGATCGTCGACCGTTCCGATCAGCTGGGCTGCCTGCTCGTCGAACAGCACGTGCAGGTCGCGAAAGCGCGGTCCCGCGACATGCCAGTGGAAATTCTTGGTCTTGAAATAGAGTGCGGTCGTGTCCGCCAGCGCTCCATTGAGTGCGCTGACCAGACCTGCTTTCGAATTGTCGCCGGCTTCGGCCATGTGAGTGTTCCCCTTGGTGAGAATCGATATTCACCCCACCAACGGCCGACTTGGTTATCGGTTTCTGGGCTATACGCGGTCGCTGTGATCGCCTTATCCGATCATACCCCTCGCGCTCAGTCCTGTAATCATCGCGAGGACGAACAGCGCCACGGCCAGACCGGTCCTTATCGCGCGTAATCGCAGATGCCTCTCGAGGTTCCCCGCCAGCGCCCAGCCGACAAAGACCGCGGCCCCTCCTCCCAGTGCCCCGCCCAGGCCCGCGAGCGGCCACGAGGCGAAGACCACCGCGAACGCCGCGACAAGAAAGCGCGAGGCGTCGGTCAGCTGGCGAGCGAACAGCACGATGGCGATCGCACCGAGCGAGCGGGTGGGTTCCCGCGGTGTCTTCTCGCGGTTCGGCCAGGCGCATTCGAAAGCCGCCAGC
>JBFOLW010000194.1:0-7106 GCA_040830305.1 Erythrobacter sp. | reverse complement strand
TGGCCACGGTGCGGTGAAGACGCCGGGCCAATCGGACGACAAACCGATTAAGCAGAAGGGTCACCCGATCCGGCACAGCTTCACCCGCTCGATCCCGACCGCGCAATGCATGAACTGCCACATGCACCAGCCCAACATCTTTCTGAATTCCTATCTCGGCTACACCATGTGGGATTACGAAAGCGATGCGCCGCACATGTGGCCGAAGGAGCAGAAATATCCCACCGCGGCCGAGGTGCGCGCGGTGCTCGATCGCAACCCGGAGGCCGCTGCGCCCAAGGGCAAATGGGCCGATCTCGATTTCCTGCGCAATGTCTACGACCTCAATCCCGGCCTCAGGGACACGCAATTTGCCGATTACCACGGCCACGGGTGGAATTTCCGCGCGATTTTGAAGCGTGACCGGGAGGGCAATCTGCTCGACAAGGACGGCAAGATCGTCCCGCCCGACGATCCCGAGAAATGGCGGCGCGAGGGCGAGGGCAAGTTCGTCGAGGTCGGCACGAACCCGGGCAAGACCGTCCACATGATGGACATTCATGCCGAAAAGGGCCTGCAATGCGCGGACTGCCACTTCGCGCAGGACAGCCACGGCAACGGGCTGATCTATACCGAGGTCGCCAATGCGGTCGAGATCGGCTGCAAGGACTGCCACGGCACCGCCGATGCCTATCCCACGCTGCTGACCAGCGGCCCGGCTGCGCCGCCCAGGGGCACCGACCTTTCGCTGCTGCGCAATCCCGACGGCAAGCGCCGCTTCGAATGGACCTATGGCGAGGAAGGGCGGCAGGTGCTTGTCCAACGCTCGATCGTCGATCCAGACCTCGAATGGGAGGTCAGCCTCACGCGTGACAGCGTCGATCCCTCGGCGCGCGATTTCAACGCCAAGTCGGCCCGCGCCAAGCTGATGAGCAAGCAGGGCGCGGAAACCGGCCTGTTCGAATTCGGCACCGGGATCGCGCCCGAAGACCGCGCGCATGGGACCGAGGAGATGGCCTGCTTCACCTGCCACCTGTCGTGGACCACCAGCTGCGGCGGCTGCCATTTGCCGATCGAAGCCAACTGGAAGAGCAAGTCGCACCATTACGGCGGCGAGGAAACGCGCAATTTCGCGACCTACAATCCGCAGGTCGCGCGCGACCAGATGTTCCAGCTCGGTCGCCACCAGACGACCAAGGGCAACCAGGTCGCCCCGATCCGCTCGACCAGCGCGCTCGTGCTCTCCTCGACCAACATCAACCGCGAACGCATCTACGTGCAGCAGCCGCCGGTCGCGTCCTCGGGCTATTCATCGCAGGCCTTCGCCCCGCATTTCCCGCACACTGTCCGTCTGACCGAGACCAAGACCTGCACCGACTGCCACCTGTCGGATCAGGATGACAACAATGCGATCATGAGCCAGTTGCTGTTGCTCGGGACCAATTTCGTGAACTTCGTCGGGCTCAATGCCTGGGTCGGGCTCGACACCGGCTTCGAAGCGGTGCGCGTCACCGAATGGGACGAACCGCAGGCGGTGCTCGGCAGCTATCTGCACCGCTACGCCTATCCCGACTACTGGCGCATGCATGTCGAGGACAATGGCCGCGAGTTGAAGGACTGGGTGCGTGGCAAGACCTTCGATGGCGACCTCGGCGGTGAGACCAAGGCCTTCGAACAGTTCGCCAATGTCCACGAGGGCACGCGCGACCGCGTCGGCTGCCTGCAATTGCGCGGCGAATACATGTTCGTCGCCGAGGGCAGGGGTGGCTTCCGCGTCTACGATGTCGCGTCGATCGCCAACAAGGGCGTGTCCGAGCGCATCCTCACCGCGCCCTTCAGCGCGATGGGCCATGACAGCCACGTGAAGACGAAGAACGCCACGTGCATGGCGCTTGCCACCAACCAGCCCGTGCGGCCCGACCGCAACAAGGCCATGGCGGCGACCCCGGTCAACGATGCCGACGGGAACCCGGTCTTCAACGAAGACGGCACTGCGATGACCCTGCTACAGGTCAACCAGGAGCAGCAGATGAGGCCGATTTACGACTATGCGGTCATCACCGATGCCGAAGAGGGACTGGTGCTGGTCAATGTCGAGACGATGGCCGACGGCGAGTTCCGCAACAACAAGCTGACGCGCACCCGTTTCGCCGATGGCGGCAAGGCCTGGAATCCGGATGGGGTGCTCGACGGGGCGCGGCATATCACGCTGGCGGGCGACATCGCCTATATCGCCGCGCGTTCAGGGCTTGTGACGGTCGACCTGTCCGACCCGACCGCGCCGCAACTGATGGCAGTGCGCGAGCTTACCGACGCACGCGCCTCGACCATCCAGTTCCGCTACCTTTGGGTCACCGATGCCGATGGGGTGAAGCTGTTCGACGTTACCGACATGCGCAACCCCGTCGCCATGCCGCAGGCGACCGTCCCACTGGCCAATGCGAGGCGGGTCTATGTCGCGCGCACCTATGCCTATGTCGCGGCCAAGCAGGACGGGCTGGTGATCCTCGATGTGACCCGACCCCTCTCACCGACCGTATACCGGCGGGTTACGCTCGACGGGCAACTGAACGATGCCGGGGACGTCATCGTCGGTTCGACCAATGCTACGCTGTTTGCCTATGTCGCAGACGGGCGGAACGGGCTGAAGGTCCTGCAGCTGACCACGCCCGACAGCCAGCCCAATTTCTACGGCTTCAGTCCCGCGCCCAAACCAGAGCTCATTGCGTGGGCGAAGACCAAGGGCGCGGCGCTGTCGCTCAGCAAGGGCCTCGACCGCGATCGCGGGGTCGACGAAACGGGCGGGCAGATGGCGGTCTTCGGCCGGCTCGGTTCGCGTCCCTTCAACCGCGAGGAGATGGAGAAACTGTTCCTAACCCGCGCCGGCGTTCCGTGGAAGGTCTCGGACGAGCCGGACATGCGGGCCTGGGTCGGGGGCAGAGGCCCCTGGCTCGACCGCAGCGGAACCGCTCTGGGGAACTAGCGCCGCTCCGCCTTCATCTCGCGTACCATCGGCTTCAGATGCTCGCCGTAATGTGCGAGCACGTCCCACTCGCCGCAGCTTTCGTAGTGTGTCACGAGGTCTTCACCGTCCCAGTAATGCAGCGCATAGCTGGCCGGTTCGGTGGTGATGAGCGCGCGGTTATCAGCGCGGTTCTCGTCGATTTTGCGCAGGTCGAGAGCGACCAGCGGTGCGATCGAAGGGGTGATGCCGAGCGGAATGTCGCGAAACCGTGCCGTGACCCGGCGATGCAGATGCCCGCAGTGGATCGCGCGGATCTTGCCCTGATGCCCTTCGACTGCCTCGGCGAAGCGCAGGATCCACGGCTCGTCGGGCGCTGGATCCATCCAGTCGATCCCGCTCACGATCGGCGGGTGGTGCATGAAGATCACGCAGGGCGCATCGCCCCGTCCGTCGAGTTGGGCACGAAGCCAGTCGCGGCGTTTTTCGCAGAAGGCGCCGCCATGACGACCCGCTTCGAAGGTATCGAGGCAGATGATCCCCAAGCCCTCGCTCTCGACGACATATTGCAGGAATTCGCCTTCGCACGGTGTCTGGGGGAACGCGTCGAGCATTTCCTCGCGCGCGTCGTGATTTCCGACGAGTGGTAGCAACGGGCAGGGAATGTCGGAGAGAATTTCCGCGATTCTCTCGAAGCTCTCACTATCGCCGTGGTCTGTAAGGTCGCCTGACAAGACCAGGAAATCGAGCGTGTGCGGGGCTTTCCTGAGTCGATCTAGCACGGCACGGAAGCGGATGCGGTTCAGCTCTTCCGGACGGGCGTCCGGATCGAAGCCGATGTGGATGTCGGTGAGCTGGGCAATCAGCAAAACGGCTCTCCCCCTAGCGGTGCGCGGGCGTTCATCTGTTTGCGTCCCTGCCGGACGGTAGGCCCGCCAAGCGGTCCGGCGGCACGCTTTGGGGCCCCTTCTTTCGCCCACGAAATGCCGGCGGGTGGTAGCTGTGACACATGGCGCAGGTCGATGGGACATCGGCCTCCACAGCATCGGCACCTTGATGGCAATCGCGGCAGGTGGCGAGCGTGGGCAGCAGCAGGTCCTTCGCGCTGTCCGATGTGTCGGCTGCGTGGCAGCTCGTGCAATCCTCCTGCACATGCGCTTCGTGATCGAACCGGCCATTGAGGAAATAGTGGCTGCGCTGGAAGACGGGCATTACCGAGGCTGTCGCCCCGGAACCGGTAGGAACGTGACATTCGCCGCAGACCCCTTCTTGGGACAGGGCCCTGGCAATCCCGATATAGTTTTGCGTTGGTCTCCCGAAGTCCTGGAAGTAGCGCCCGCCGCGTTTGAACTCGCCGGGTCGCCTGAGGCCGCTCGTGATCGGAGAACGCGGTGCGCGGTCCATCGCGATGAGGTCCGCCCGCATCTGTGCGACGTCGCCATGGCGCAAGGTGCGGAAGGTCGACCCGACCTTGTCGTAGACGAGGCTGTGACAGCTTTCGCAATCGCTCTCCATGTCCACCGGCAGGAAGCCGTTGCGGTCATCGGTAGGGCGGTGGCAGTCGGCACAGACCAGTGCCTCGCCGTATTCAGGCAGGTTGCCCGCCATGCGTGCGACGCCATTGGTGGTCGAGAGATGCATGGCATGCGGAAAGCGAAGCCCATGGTCCTCGCGCGCCTTGCCATCCAGCGTGACGCGGGTCAGCTTCGCGCTGCCGAGCTTGCCATGCACCAGCGCCTGCAACTCGGGGTGATCGGTGCCGAAATCGTGCGCATTGCCAAGCGCGGTGTCTGCCAGGCGCGCATCCATGGTCTCGTGGCAGCTCGAACAGAATTGCTGCGCCGCAGGCTCCATCCGCCCCGCGCCTTCATGTTCGGTGTGACAGGTGGTGCAGGCCTCGGGCCCTTCCTTGCCGAAAACATCCGCGATTTGCCACAGGAGCGCATCGCCACTGCTCATCGGTCCACGCGAAATTGCGAGCCGGTTCTGCGGGGCATGATCGCCGATATCCTGGTGGCAGGAGAGACAGGTCTCGTCACGTACCGATACGAAAGGGGCGACGTGGCAGGCCTCGCAATTGTTCTCGAGCGCGTGATGCGCGAGGCTTAGCTTGCCCGTGCTCCAGCTCGCGTCCCACGCCACCTGGTCGATGCCGTCCGCTCCGGGCTGCTTGTCGGCGCGCGCGAGGTTGGTCCAGACCGGCACCGCGAGAAAAGCAGCAAGGATCGCCAGGACGCCAAGCCAGGCAACAACGCGCTTGTTGGGCATGGCGCTGGCGAGGTCGAATTTGCGGACGGCATCGCGATCGCCCAGTTCGCGCTCTTCCTGCCTCACAATGACCAGAACCTGCCCGTCCGGCTCCTTCGCGAACGCCAGAGAGTACAGGCCCAGGGCCAATGTACCGCCCGTCGCGGGATCGAACTGCACATTGCCCGTCTTGTAGCCGTCGAAGGCGAAGTCGCGGTTGGTTTGGGCTTCGAGCTTTACCCGACCGCGTTCGTCGAACGAGGCCGAGACATGGTGCTGTTCGACCGCGAGATCCTGGATGACCACATCATTGGTGGTCGCGCGACCGATCGTGAGGGTGGCCCCCTCGACTTCGCGATCGCGGACGATCTCGCGCCCCGAGGCGGTGTGGTCGATCGTCCGGATGAGAAAGGTCATGTGCCGCGCCTCACCAGTAGTAGAAAACGCTGATGATGTGCGCGACGAGCGCGGCAAGCAGGGCAAATGTCAGCGGGACATGGATATAGAGCCAGATCTCGAGCAGCGCCTTGGTCCGCATCTGGCGCCGGATCTGGTCGATCTGAGACGATCTTTTGCCCAGGATCGAACGGACTTGTTGCTGGGCGAGGTCGCTGGCATCGTCGTCATAGGCCCTGCCGGTCGAGATGTGGGCAAGCGCCCTTCGCGTCGCATCTTGCCCGCCCGGTCCACGGAGCCGTGCGACCAACCCCGCGCCGAAGACATCCTGTTCGAGCGCTTCGACGACGACGTCAGTGTCTTCGCGCGACAAAGGCTGGGCCGCCAATTCGAGCTGCCTGTCGATTGCCGAGAGGCTCTCGATCATCTGCTCGCGAGTCATCTGGCGCCGGTTTTCCGACAAGGCTCGCGGCAGCGTCGCATAGACCATTACGCCATAAGCGCCGGAGAGGATAACCAGCATCATCAGCACCCAAGCAAGGGTGTGAACATTCCAACCGAGCTGGAAGCCTGTGTGCATCGTCCCGACCACCGCAAGCGACAGGCCCAGATAGACATGCGCACTGGTCCACCCCGCGAGGCTCCAGCTACCCGGAGTCGGCCGCCGTTTGCGGATGCCAAGCCATGCCAGCCAAGCGATCAATCCGGCACCTAGCGTACCTAGCGTATAGCCGTACCAACTGCCGCCGTTGTGGCGCGGTTCGACATCGACCAAGAGGTATGTCGCGACGACGAAGAGGGCGAGGATCGCGGCAAGCTTGGCCCAGAAGAATGCGCGATGGGCGAGAAAGCTCTCGTGGTCCGAGGAGCGACGCTGCTCGATTTCGGCATAGGTCTCGCCTTCGTCATGGCCACCGATCAGCGAGGCCATCAATCGATCTCCTCTTCGAGCCGCGCTACGGTGAGAAAGCGCTCGGGACTGACGCGGATGGCAGCGCCCGTGGGGCACGCCCGCACGCAGGCCGGCCCCCCCTCGATGCCGCTGCACATATCGCATTTGATCGCGAGCTTCGCGGCCTCGCCTACTTCCTCCGCCTTGCGCTTGCGCCATGCATAGCTTGCTTCGCCGGGCCCGGGGCCGGCACCGAACAGCAGCCACTTGAGGAACCCCGGCTTTTCCGGCGGTTTCGCATCCATGCGGATCACGCCGTAGGGGCAATTGCGTTGGCAATTGCCGCACCCGATACAGGTTTCGTCGATGACCACTTCGCCATCGGGCCCGCGCTTGATCGCATCGGGTGGACAGTCGGCCATGCAATGCGGGTGCTCGCAATGGCGACAGGATGTCGGAACGTGGAGGTGGGCATAGGTGCGGCCGGCCTCGCGGTCGAGCCGGCTGAGGCCGTCATGGCTGTCGGCACAGGCCTTCTCGCAATTGTCGCAACCGACGCACAGTTTCTCGTCGATCAGCAAGACATCGGTCGCCTCGCCAAGGCCGTTGTCGACGAGGAACTGCGCGGTC
>JBFOLW010000193.1:0-8889 GCA_040830305.1 Erythrobacter sp. | reverse complement strand
TCGCAGCCGGCAATCCGCTTGGCCATCATCTGCGCCTTCTGCTGCGGCGAGAGGTTGGCCTCGCCTACATAGTGCAGCCAGAAGCGCATGGTCGCGACATTGGGTTCGTGGCTGTACTGTTCGAAGAACATCCAGCGCAGCGTGTCGGCCCGCTCGAAGGGGTCACCCGGGATCAGCGCGCTGCCTTCTGCAAGGTACCAGCAGGCGGCGTTGCTTTCAGGAAGGAGCCTGTCGCCGATCTGCAGCACCGGGATACGCCCGTTGGCGTTGACGGTCCCGAGGAACTCGGGCGTGCGCGTCTCGCCCTTCAAGATATCGTACCGGCGGATCGAAAGCGGCTTGCCGACGAGTGCAGCGGTAAGCTTAATCTTGTAGCAATTGCCGCTGCGCGGATCCTCGTGGAGCGTCAGTTCACTCACCGGAAACCTCCAGCACGATCTTTCCGATATGATCGCCCGCCTCCATGCGCGCATGGGCAGCACCCGCCTCGATGAGCGGGAAGGCACGGTCCATCACGGGTGCGATGGTACCGTCTTCGAACAGGTGCCAGACGTGCTCGTGGATTTCATCGGCTAGCAAACCCTTGAACTCGTTTGAACGCGGGCGCAGCGTCGAGCCCGTCATCAGCAGACGCTTGCGCATCACCGTAGCCATGTTGAGTTCGGCCTTCAGCCCGCCGAGCACCGCTATCGTCACGTGCCGTCCATCATCGGCAAGGCATTCGATATTGCGCGCGACATAGTCGCCCGACACCATGTCGAGTACGATATTGACACCCTTGCCGCCGGTATGGGCTTTCACCTCCTCGACAAAGTCCTGCGTCTTGTAGTTGACGGCTAGATCCGCACCGAGATCGCGGATTGCCTGACACTTTTCCTCGCTCCCGGCAGTCGCGATTACTGTCATGTCGAATGCCTTTGCGAGCTGGATCGCCATGGTCCCGATCCCGCTCGTGCCGCCATGGACCAGCAGCGTCTCTCCATCGCTCGCCCAACCCCGCTGGAATACATTGTGCCAAACGGTGAACAACGTCTCGGGTATCGCAGCTGCGACATCGAGCGGCATCGCGTCCGGCACGGAAAGACATTGTTTCGCCTCGGCGACGCAGAACTCGGCATAGCCGCCGCCCGAAACCAGCGCGCAGACCCGTTGTCCGACCATCTCGGGCATGACACTCCCGCCAACCGCAACAATGGTGCCTGCTACCTCGAGTCCCGGAATCGGCGAGGCGCCGGGAGGCGGAGGATAGAAACCCTGGCGCTGGATCACGTCGGGTCGATTGACGCCGGCGCATGCCACACGGATCAAGACCTGTTCGTCACCCGGACGGGGCAGGGTAAGCGTTTCGGGACGCAGCACTTCGGGACCACCGGGATCGTCGTACCCCATTGCCGTCATCGTTTCAGGCCAGTCGGCTGCCACTCACGCCCCCCGTTTCCATTTTGCCCTGCGTGGCTTGCGGGCCACGCCCGGGGGCAATACCGTGCACCCCCGTTGACAGCAACCGGACATACTTGCGAGATTGCAACCGATGGTTGACGACGAGAGACCGCGCCCCAAGGGCGATGCCGCGAGCAAGCTCGCCACGGAGGATCTCGGGCCCTACTCGCAAGACGAACTGACCGACCGCATCGCCCTACTCCAGGCGGAGATAGAACGCGTCGAGAAACACCGTCGCTCGGCGGCGGCGCATCGCGATGCGGCCGAGGCTTTGTTCGGTCGAAAGAATTAGTTGGCGATGGTGGGGCTGCAAATCCCGGCCTCCGTATCCATATCGATCGCCCATACAGGATTGGCTAACCATAAGCTCGTAGGCTCCCCCTTGTTCGCCACCCGCGAGTCTCTTGAGAAAGATCTCTGAATGCCCAGCTTTGCCGCAAACCTCGAAAAGACCCTCCACGCAGCGCTCACCGATGCGGGCGAAAGGCGTCACGAATATGCGACCCTGGAGCACCTTCTGCTGGCGCTGATCGACGACGAGGATGCGGCGCAGGTGATGACCGCCTGCGGTGTTGACCTGACCGAGCTGACCGCCGTCGTGAAGCAGTATCTCGAGCAGGAATACCAGTCGCTGCAGTCGGACGAGAGCGCCGACCCGCAACCGACTGCCGGCTTCCAGCGCGTGATTCAGCGCGCGATCCTGCATGTGCAGTCCAGCGGCAAGGACACGGTCACCGGCGCCAACGTGCTGGTGGCGCTGTTCTCGGAGCGGGACAGCTATGCCGTCTATTTCCTTCAGCAGCAGGACATGAGCCGACTGGATGCGGTGAGCTTTATCAGCCACGGCATCGGCAAGGGCGGCAAGCAAATCGAAAGCCGCTCACCCGAAGGCGCGGATGGCGCCGAAACGCCGGGTGAGGAGAAACCCGGCGAAAAGGGCAAGAAGGAAACCGCGCTCGACCAGTTTACGGTCAATCTGAACAAGAAAGCCGAGGACGGGCGGATCGATCCGCTGATCGGACGCGGTCCCGAGGTCGACCGCACGGTCCAGATCCTGTGCCGCCGGAGCAAGAACAACCCGCTGTACGTGGGCGATCCGGGCGTCGGCAAGACCGCCATTGCCGAAGGTCTCGCACGCAAGATCGTCGAAGGCGAGGTTCCCGAAGTGCTCGTCGATGCGGTGATCTATTCGCTCGACATGGGCGCGCTGCTCGCCGGCACGCGCTATCGCGGCGACTTCGAGGAACGGCTCAAGCAGGTCGTGAACGAGCTCGAGGGCATGCCCGAGGCGATCCTGTTCATCGACGAAATCCACACGGTAATCGGCGCCGGTGCGACCAGCGGCGGAGCGATGGATGCCTCGAACCTCCTGAAGCCCGCGCTGTCGAGCGGTGCGATCCGATGCATCGGTTCGACCACCTACAAGGAATTCCGCAACCACTTCGAAAAGGATCGCGCGCTGTTGCGCCGGTTCCAGAAGATCGATGTGAACGAGCCGACGATCGAGGATACGATCAAGATCCTCAAGGGCCTCAAGACCGCCTTCCAGGACCACCACAAGGTCACCTACACGGTCGACGCGCTGAAGACTGCGGTCGAGCTGTCGGCGCGCTACATCAACGACCGCAAGCTGCCCGACAAGGCGATCGACGTGATCGACGAGGTCGGCGCGATGCAGATGCTGGTACCGCCCAGCCGGCGCAAGAAGAAGATCACCGCGCGCGAAATCGAAGCGGTGATCGCAACCATGGCCCGCATCCCGCCGAAATCGGTTTCGAAGGACGACAAGAAAGCACTCGAGAACCTCGAACGCGATCTCAAGCACGTGGTTTTCGGCCAGGACGCTGCCGTCCGCAAGCTGTCGACCGCGATGAAGCTGTCGCGCGCGGGTTTGCGCGATCCGGACAAGCCGATCGGTTCGTTCCTGTTCTCCGGCCCGACCGGGGTCGGCAAAACCGAAGTGGCGCGCCAGCTTGCCTCGATCATGGGTATCGAGCTCAAGCGCTTCGATATGTCCGAATATATGGAGCGCCACAGCGTCTCGCGGCTGATCGGTGCGCCTCCGGGCTATGTCGGCTACGACCAGGGTGGCCTCCTCACCGATGCGATCGACCAGAACCCGCATTGCGTGCTCCTGCTCGACGAAATCGAAAAGGCGCATCCGGACCTGTTCAACATCCTGCTGCAGGTGATGGATAACGGCCGCCTGACCGACCACCACGGCAAGACTGTCGATTTCCGCAATGTCGTGCTGATCATGACGACCAATGCCGGCGCTGCCGACATGGCACGTCAAGGCATCGGATTCGGCGATGTCAGCAAGGAAGATGCGAGCGAGGAAGCGGTGAAGCGCATGTTCACCCCCGAGTTCCGCAACCGTCTCGATGCGGTGGTACCGTTCGGCTATCTCGGCAAAGACACCGTCGCCCGCGTTGTCGACAAGTTCATCCTCCAGCTCGAACTCCAGCTGGCCGAGCAGAATGTCGACATCCAGTTCGACAAGGATGCCCGCGCATGGCTGGCCGACAAGGGCTACGACCGTCTTTATGGCGCGCGCCCGATGGGTCGCCTGATCCAGGAGCGGATCAAGCAGCCGCTGGCCGAGGAGCTGCTGTTCGGCAAGCTCGCGGATGGCGGCGAGGTTTCGGTGAAAATGAAGGACGACAAGCCCGCCTTCGAACTCACCCCGGCACCGCCCAAGGGCAAAGCCGCCCCTAAGAAGAAGGGGGCAGCGAAGAAGAAGTCCGCGCCGAAGAAGCCCGAAACCGATGCCGAGAACGGCAAGGACGAAACCAAGGGCTGAATTGCGGTCCAACGACGACAAGGGGCGCCACCGGGAACGGTCGGCGCCCCTTTCGTTTGAGAAAGGGATGGCCTCCACTCCCTTCGCCTGGATCAAGCCCGAGCCGCACGGCATCTATATCCCGCCTGCCGATTGCTGGGTCGATCCCAGCCGTGCGGTCGGCAAGGCGCTGGTCACGCACGGCCACGCCGACCACGCGCGCGGCGGACACGGTCAGACTGTCGCCACACCCGAAACGCTGGCGATCATGGAGTTGCGCTACGCGACACGCGACGGAGCGACGCCAGTCGGATATGGCGAGACCATCCGCCTGCCCGGCGGCGTCGATGCGACCTATATTCCTGCAGGACACGTGCTCGGCAGCGCGCAGATCCTGCTCGAACACGCTGGCGAGCGGGTGATCGTCACCGGCGACTACAAGCGACGCCACGACCCCACCTGCCCGCCGTTCGAAGTAACCCCCTGCGACATCTTTATCACCGAGGCGACCTTCGGCCTGCCGGTGTTCTGCCATCCCCCGATCGAAGAGGAGATGGCCAAGCTGCTCGACCGGCTCGCCGCACATCCTGACCGCTGCGTGCTGGTCGGCGCCTATGCGCTCGGGAAGGCACAGCGGGTGATCACCGAGTTGCGACGCGCGGGTCACGTCGCGCCGATCTATCTTCATGGCGCGATGGAGAAGATGTGCCGCCTTTACGAAGAGCACGGTGTCGATCTGGGCGAA
This sequence comes from Erythrobacter sp., assembly GCA_040830305.1. Taxonomy (GTDB): domain Bacteria; phylum Pseudomonadota; class Alphaproteobacteria; order Sphingomonadales; family Sphingomonadaceae; genus Qipengyuania. The sequence goes on along the minus strand of JBFOLW010000193.1, from coordinate 3,922 downwards.
CTGCGGCTGGTCGCCGATCATGCGAAGGATGACATGCGCGGGCATATCGTGGTGTGTCCGCCCTCGGCCCTAAACGATCGCTGGAGCCGCCGCCTGCCCGATCCGATCACCGCGATGGCGAGCGGCTGGATGCGGATCCGCCAGCGAGCGCGGCAGCGCAACGTCGAATTGCCGCTGGTGATTTCGGACCATGCCGACTGGGGCGAACTCACCCGCACGATCGAGGAAGTGGGCGCGCAGGAGACGTGGATCACGCACGGGCGCGAAGATGCGCTGTTGCGTTGGTGCCAGTTGCACCAGAAACGTGCGCGAGCCTTGGCCATGGTCGGTTACGAGGACGAGGATGATTAGGAGCCGCCCACTGGCCGGGCGGCCCCCCGCCCCATCAACTGGAGGTCTTGGTCACCTTGCAGCGGCTCATCCGGATGTTTCCGAAAGTGTAGCTGCCGGTGCCGTTCCAGCCCTTGTCGACCGCCAGCGCGGCAGAGAACCGGACGAAATAGGTGCCGATCGCGGGCGGCGGCAGCGATCGCGCGCATTTCCCGGAGAGCGCAACGAGCAGCGTGTCTTCACCGAGGCCAGTGTGGTGGATGGTGCCGCTGACCGGGAAGGTTTGCTCCCCATCGGGCGGCGCAACTGCCTGCGTCGACGTGGCCTGCCCGTTGATTTCGCCATTGTTGGAGTTGACCCCGAGCTTGAGCGTGAGATTGGGCGAGCCCGGCATCGCGCCGCCTTCGGGCGTCACTGCAAGCTCGACCATATAATATCCGGCATCGGCCATCGTTCTCTCCTTGGTTGCGGGCGACCGCCGATCGGTGCCCCGCGCGCCGGTTTAGGAAGCAAACATGCCAAAGGGTGGGGGACTGCCTCGACCCCGGATCAGTCTGGGGGGGCGATGCCTCCAGATCGGAGCAAGCAGGCAGGCTGATGGAGAGCTTTGCCGCCCTGATAGATGCGCTGGTCTATACGCGCAGCCGCAACGAGAAACTGCGGCTGATCGCACAGTATCTGTGCTCCACCCCCGATCCCGACCGGGGGTGGGCGCTGGCAGCGCTGGCCGACGGTCTCGATTTCACAGCGGTCAAAAGCTCGACCATCCGCAACCTGCTCAAGGACCGGGTCGATCCGGTACTCTGGACGCTCAGCCGCGACTTCGTCGGCGATACAGCGGAAACCGCGAGCCTGCTGTGGCCCGCCCCCGACAGCGAACCCGATCCGCCAAGCGTGAGCGAAACCGTGGAACTGCTGTCGGCGATGACACGCAAGAGCGTCCTGGTCGAATTGCCAAAGCTTCTGGACCGGCTCGACGCGGCGGGGCGCTATGCCTTGCTCAAGCTCGCAACCGGCGGGATGCGGATCGGCGTCTCCAGTCGCCTTGCCAAAACCGCCTTCGCGCAGGCTTTCAACGTATCGGTCGAGGAGGTCGAGGAATACTGGCACGGTCTCGAGCCGCCCTACGATCCGCTATTCGCCTGGGCCGCGCGCGGCGAGGATCCTCCCGATATCGAGAACCTGCCAACCTTCCGCCCCTTCATGCTCGCGCATCCGCTGGAGGATACGGTGGTCGACCTGGCGCACTATGCTGCCGAATGGAAATGGGACGGTATCCGCGTGCAACTGGTGCGCGCGGGCGAGCAATCGCGCGTCTACAGCCGCTCGGGCGACGACATTTCGGCGACTTTCCCCGAATTGCTCGATGCCCTGCCCTTCCCCGCAGTGCTCGACGGAGAATTGCTGGTGCGCGGGTCGACGCAAGGAGGCGAGGAAGGCGGGGCGGCCAGCTTCAACGCGCTGCAACAGCGGCTCGGGCGCAAGACGGTCAGCAAGAAGATGCTCGCCGAATCCCCTGCCTTCGTCCGCCTCTACGATGCGCTGCTGATCGAGGGCGAGGACCTGCGCGGACAGCCGTGGACCGCGCGCCGTTCGAAACTCGAAGCGCTGATGAGCCGCCTCCCCGACAGCCAGTTCGACATCAGTTCCGTGGTCGAGGCGCGCGACTTCGACCACCTCGCCGAAATCCGCGAGGGGAGCCGCGAGGATGCGATCGAAGGATTGATGCTCAAGCGCAAGGACAGTCCCTATATCGCCGGGCGGCGCGTCGGATACTGGTACAAGTGGAAACGCGATCCGCTGCTGATCGACTGCGTGCTCATGTACGCCCAGCGCGGTAGCGGAAAGCGGTCGAGCTTCTTTTCGGACTATACCTTCGGCTGCTGGAACGGCGATCCCGACCAGGGCGCGGACCTGCTGCCCGTTGGGAAGGCCTATTCGGGCTTTACCGACGAAGAGCTTAAAAAGATCGACCTCCATGTGCGCCAGAACACGATCAACCGCTTCGGCCCGGTGCGCGAAACCGAGAAGACGCTGGTGTTCGAAGTCGCCTTCGACAGCGTGCACGAAAGCAAGCGCCACAAGTCGGGACTCGCCATGCGCTTCCCGCGCATTCACCGCATCCGCTGGGACAAGCCGGCGCACGAGGCCGACCGGATCGAGGCGCTGCAGGCGCTGATCCGCGATTGAGCAAAGTCGCGCCGCGCATATTGCGACAGCGTGACGTCAGTCCCGGTTCGCCTTGGCCACCGCCTCAGCGTGATGCTTTGCGTTCTCGGCATAATGCGCGACGCCGATGCGCATGCCGGCGATCGCCGCATCGTCGAGATCGCGCATCTTGCGCGCGGGGCGCCCGCCCCACAGCTCGCGCGCGCCCATCACCTTGCCCTCGGTCAGCATGGCGCCCGCGGCGAGCATCGCATCCGAGCCGATCACCGCCTTGTTCATTGCGATCGCGCCGAGACCGACGAAGCCCCGATCCTCGATCGTGCAGCCGTGAACCATCGCCATGTGCCCGATGAGCACATCATCGCCGATGATCAGCGGCGACCCCTCGGGGTCGCCGGGGCGTTCGGGATCGCAATGACAGACGCTGCCATCCTGGATGTTCGAGCGTTCGCCAATGACGATGCGACTGACATCGGCGCGCAGCACGCAATTGTACCAGACCGAGCTGTCGGCCCCGATCTCGACATTGCCGATGATCGTGCAGCCCGGTGCGACGAAAGCGCTGTCGTGGATTTTCGGAGTGTGCCCGTGGATCGGGATGATTGTGACGCCGGGGCGGCTCGCGGTCATCGGGTGTTCTCCCATTGCTCATGAGTGAGCGCATATTGAATCGTCGGATTGTCTTCGGCCGGAAAGGCCGGGTCGTGGAAATCGAGGTCCCTGCGGCGGACCATGCCGAGCTTTTCCATCAGTTTCCAGCTTCCGACATTGGCCGTGCTGGTCAGCGCAACGACATGCGGTGCACCCACCCGGGTGAACGCCCATTCGAGTACGGCACGCATCGCCTCTTTGGCATAGCCCCGCCGCCAGCGATCTTCGCGCACCAGCCAGCCAACCTCATGGTCGCCGACATTGGGGGCGAGCGGATTGTCGACCCGCTTGATCCCGCAGTGCCCGACCATTTCGCCGCTCGCCTTCTCGATCATGAACAGGAAGCTGAAGCCCTCGCGCGCGTAGAGCGCCATCGCCCTGGCGTGCTTCGTTTCGATCTCGTGCAGTTCCTTGACGCCCCCGAGGCGGGCCATGACCGCAGGCGTGTTAAGGACGCGATCCTGCTCAGCGGCATCCCCCTCCTCGATGGTCCGCAGGATCAGCCTATCGGTTTCGGCGACGATGTCAGCCACGCGCGGCCTCGCGCTCGGCGCGGTCGAGCGAATAGACGATGATAGTGGGGTTTTCCGCGTCGAATTCGGCGTTGGCAAAGTCGAGATCTTCGCGGCGCCGCATGCCGAGCCGCTCCATCAGCCCCCAGCTCGCCTCGTTTCGCGCGACCGTGAGCGCGATTACCTCGCCGGCCCCGAAGCGTTCGAAGGCAACGTCGAGCGAGGCTTTCGCCGCCTCCTTCGCATAGCCCTTGCCCCAG
>JBFOLW010000192.1:0-4750 GCA_040830305.1 Erythrobacter sp. | reverse complement strand
GCCCTCGAAATGGCGCTTGCCGTCGGCCGCGCTGGGGAAGGCGAAGGTGCTGGTGAGGAAGATCGGAGCCTTGAGGCTGCCTTCCGAAAGCGTCGGATCGAAGCCATGACCCATCATCAGCGTGCTGGGCTTGAGGGGCTGTCCCTTGATCTCGGGAATCTTGCGCTTGGGCGCCATGCGCGGTGTGGTGGGGTCGACGTCGTTGTCACTCATGGGGAGGACATCCTTCCTGCTTCATGCTCCCAGGAAGGCGGGAGCCGGTGGACCGGTCGCGGCACCCGCTCCTAACCTCCGCAGGAACGCTTCTCCGCCGCCGGTGCTTGTCTCGGCCGGTCTTTATGGCGACGCCGCACCGGTTTCAACTGCGACAAACGGATCGGCGCTTCAGACCAGCGCCGCAATACCCCAGACCACCCCGACGATCATGAAGATACCGACGATATCGAGCAGCAGGCCGGCCTTGACCATGCGTTCGATACGAATGTGGCCGGTCGACCAGGCGATGGCGTTGGGGCCGGTTCCCGCCGGCAGCATGAAGCCCCAGCTGGCTGCCAGCGCGGCGGGCATTGCGAGCAGGATCGGGTCGACTCCCAGCGCAACCACCAGCGCGGCGACCACGGGGATGATCCCGCTGGCGGTCGCGACATTGCTGGCGAATTCGGTGATCAGCACGACCATCGCGACGACCGCGATGGCGACGAGGACAAGCGGCCATGCTTCGAGCGGGAGCAGGGCATTGCCCAGCCATTCGGCCAGGCCACTCGCGCTCATGCCCGCAGCCAGTGCGAGCCCGCCGCCAAACATCATGATCACGCCCCACGGCGCGCGGTCGGCCTCTTGCCAGACCAGCAGCGGGCGACCGGTGCCGTCGGGGAGCAGGAACAGCGCGAGGCTGGCGATGATGGCGATGGTGCCGTCGGTCCACGAGCCTTCGGGCAGGTAAGGCGCGACGATAAGCCGTGTCATCCAGGCGAGGAAGGTCAGCCCGACAATGACCATGAGCCTACGCTCTGCCGGTCCCATCGGCGCCTCGTTGACCACCGCGGCGCGTGCCGCCTCGACATCGAAGGGGTGCGCGGCGACCCGCTGCACACGCGAGACGAGGAATGCCGCCAGCGGCACGCCGACGATCACGATCGGCAGGCCGTAGAGCGTCCACTCGGCAAAGCTGATCTGGGTGCCGATCATCGTGTCGAGCAGGCCCACGGCGATGGCGTTGGTGGGCGATCCGACCAGCGTGCCGAGCCCGCCGATGCTGGCCGCAAAGGCGATCCCCATCGGCAATGCGCCGGCCAGCCCTTCGCGCTCGCCCGCTGCTACCCCGCCGCCGACCAGCACCGCCAGCGCCATCGGCATCATGATCAGCGTGGTCGAGGTGTTGGAGATAAGCATCGAGAGGATCGCGGCCGCGATCATGAAGGCGAGCAGCAATCCCGCCTGTCCGCCGCGCCCGCCGATGGCATTCAGGATCGCCAGCGCTAGGCGTTTGTGCAGTCCTGTTCGCTCGATGGCGAGAGCGATAAACGCGCCTCCCAAGAGCAGGAACAGGATCGGCGAGTAATAGGCGCTCGCAGTGTCGCGCGCGTCCATCACTCCCGCAAAGGGCAGCACGATGAAGGGCATCAGCGCGGTCGCGGTCAGCGGCAGCGCCTCGGTCATCCACCAGCTCGCCATCAGAACCACCAGACCGGCGACGATGAAGGCCTCGCGGCTCATGTCTGCCGGCGCGGGCAGGATTATGGTGGCGAGCAGCGCCAGCGCGCCCACCGTCAGTCCGATGCGTTTTGCCGTCACGTCGTGATAATCCCCCTCTTGGTCCGGTGCTAACAGCGAGGATCGAACGCGGCAACGCGCGGGCTGGGGACAAAGCAAAAGGGCGGCCCCGCAGGACCGCCCTTTCGATACTTGCCGATCGGCGAGGGCCCTACTTGGGCGCCAGTACCATGATCATCTGGCGGCCTTCGAGGCGCGGGAAGGCTTCGACCTTAGCGATCTCTTCGACATCGTCGCGGACGCGGTTCAAGAGATCCATGCCGAGCTGCTGGTGCGCCATTTCGCGGCCACGGAAGCGCAGCGTGCACTTCACCTTGTCGCCGTTCTCGATGAACTTCACCACATTGCGCATCTTCACGTCATAGTCGTGCGTGTCGATGTTCGGGCGCATCTTGACCTCTTTGATTTCCTGGGTCTTCTGCGTCTTGCGCGCGAGGTTCGCCTTCTTCTGAGCCTCGTAGCGATATTTGCCGACATCGAGGAACTTGCACACCGGCGGGTCCGCATTGGGGGACACTTCGACGAGGTTCAGGCCATGCTCGTTGGCCTGCTCGACAGCTTCGCGGGTGAACATAACGCCGAGGTTTTCGCCTTCGTGATCGATCACGCGGACCTTCGGCACATTGATCATGTTATCGTAGCGCGGGCCGCTCTTGACGGGCATCTGCATGCTACGGCGGGGTGGACGGGCTATGGGGCAATCTCCTCTGGCAGCCGAGTTTGGTGCAGGTTGCGGTATTCAGAAAGGCAGCATGTAGGCATTGTTCCGCAGATTCGGAAGTGTGTTATGCCCGTGAAGCGCAGAAATGTGCGCAAGCGTGGCTTTAGAGCGATACGCCCCAAGCTTTCCGAGAGAACTCGACGACACCCCAGCCGACCGCGCGAGGCAGCAGCCAATAGGTCGCAGAGAAGAAAGATCCGAAAAAGACTGTGCCCAAAGTGAGGAAGAACGAAGCCGCGATCGCAAGGCCGTTTCCACCCGCGCCCTGAGTCCAGAAACTCAGGCAGCCCCAGACCATGAAGGCGAATGCCAAGACGAAACCACTGGGCCAGGCCTGCGACCATGAGAACTTGTCGCCGTAAATCTGGCCGATAATCGGCGCAGCCCAAGCATAAATTAGGACGAACGCAAGAGCGGTAATGAGGATTTGAGCGAAGTCACGGGAAATACGGTTCGAGGTCCCTGTTACCAGTGGCAATGCGCAGGCTAATAGTATCACTATCACGTGATACTTGGTCACGGTTGATGCCGCGTATTTCAACGGGAGCAGTTCCATCAGGCAGCGCTGCTCCACAAGTTAAACCGCGCCAGCTTGCCCTTTGCCGGCACCACGGCATCGATCCGCTCGGCGGGTTGCAGTGCCTTGAGGATCGCGGGGTCGGCGGCGTTCATCCCTCCGGTAAAGGCGCCGAAGGCGGGAAGGATCATCCGGCCCGCGGGCTTGCCGCCGGGCCCGTCGTTGGCGCTCACCACCGCGCAGGGGCGGCGGATCATCCGCTGGCGGACCTTCAGCTGCAGCCGCGGATGGTAGTGGCCGGAGAGTTCGGGGCGCGTTTCGCCCTGCCGCGCGCGATGGCGCAGCACCATGCCGCCGATCTCAAGTTCCTCGGCCAGCGTGCCGCCGCAGCGCGCCTCCATCTCAGGATCGTGATTGCCCGTGATCCAGACCCAGTCGACCGCGCGGGTGAGCGCGTCGAGCATGCCTGCAGCGTGCTCCTCGAGCCGGGTGGACCCGGCCGAATCGTGGAAATTGTCGCCCAGCGTGATCACCCGCCGTGCGCCGGTTTCGCGGAGGGCCAGCGCCACGCGTTCGAGCGTCTCGCGACTGTCGTAGGGCGGGATCATCTGCCCGTGGCGCGCGAAAAAGCTGCCTTTCTCAAGGTGCAGGTCGGCGACCAGCAACGCGCGCTCGCGCGGCCAGTACAGCGCGCGGCCCTCGGTCAGGAGCCATTCCTCGCCAGCGAACGAAAGGGGAACCATGTCCCGCTATTGCCGTAGGCAAGTCGGGATGGCAAGGCCCTTGGCATGACCGACTGGACTAGCCAAACCGACACCGCCCGTTCCTGGTTCGAGAGCCTGCGTGACCGCATTTGCGCCGAGTTCGAAGCGATCGAGCGCGAGGCGGGCAGCGAGGCCGGCTTCCATTACGACAGCTGGAACCGCGAGGAGGAGGGCAATTCCGACCCCGGCGGCGGTACGCGCGGGCTGATGAAGGGCAAGGTGTTCGAGAAGGTCGGCGTTAATGTCTCGACCGTGCGCGGCAATTTCGCGCCCGAGTTCGCGGGCACGATCAACGGCGCGAGCGCGGAGAATCCGGGCTTTACCGCGACCGGCATCAGCCTGGTCGCCCACATGGCCAACCCGCATGTCCCGGCGGTGCATATGAACACGCGTTTCCTGACCACCGGCAAGGCCTGGTTTGGCGGCGGGGCGGACCTCAACCCGCCGATCCCCTACACGGAAGATACCGAGGATTTTCACGCCCGCTTCCGCGCCGCCTGCGCCGCGCACAACCCGACCTATTACGAACGCTTCAAGAAGTGGGCGGACGACTATTTCTACATCCCCCACCGCGGTGTGCACCGCGGGGTTGGCGGCATCTTCTACGACCACCTCGAATGCGAGGACCCTTCTATAGACGGGGGCGCAGCGTTCGACCGTAACCTCGCCTTCACCAAGGACGTGGGCGAGGCCTTCCTCGACATCTTCCCCAAGCTGGTCCGCCGCCGGATGGAGAGCGACTTCACATCGCAAGACAAGCAGACCCAGCTCGAATGGCGCGGGCGCTATGCCGAATTCAACCTCGTCTACGACCGTGGCACGCTGTTCGGCCTCAAGACCGGCGGCAATATCGACGCGATCCTGATGAGCCTGCCGCCCGAGGCGACCTGGAGCTGATTACTCCGCCGGCGCGTAAACGCGGACCCAGTCGACCAGCATCTCGACTTCGCCGCGCTTGACCGCGTCCACGGTCTC
>JBFOLW010000191.1:0-4822 GCA_040830305.1 Erythrobacter sp. | reverse complement strand
TTCCTCGTCGACATGTCGGCGCGGAGCGAGACCTCGGACGAGATCGCGGGGGCGGCACGGGCATTGCGCGCTCGGCTCATCCCGGTCGATGCACCCGAGGGAACGGTCGATTGTTGCGGCACCGGCGGTGACGGACACCACACGCTCAATGTCTCGACGGCAGTCAGCTTGGTCGTTGCCGCCTGCGGTGTCCCGGTTGCCAAGCACGGCAACCGCGCGGCAAGCAGCAAATCGGGCGCGGCCGACACGCTGGAGGCGCTCGGCCTCGACATGGAAGCGGCGGGAAGAAGCGCCGAGAAAACACTGGCAGAACTGGGAATTTGTTTCCTGTTCGCCAAGAACCACCATCCTGCCATGGGCCGCATCCAGCCCATTCGCCAGAAGCTGGGCGTACGTACGATCTTCAATCTTATGGGGCCTCTGTCCAACCCCGCCGGAGTACGTCGCCAGCTGATCGGCATCGCGCGGCCCGCCTATGTCCCGATCTATGCGGCGGCCAAGGCCAAGCTCGGAACCGACCGCACCTTCATCGCCTCGGGCGACGAGGGACTCGACGAGCTGAGCCTCGCGGGCGGCAACGAACTAGCCGATGTCACAGGCAACGAATTCGAACTGCGCCGCGTGGTCGCGGTTCAGGCCAATCTGCCGCATGCGCCCGTCGAAGCCATTCGCGGCGGTGATCCGCAGCACAACGCACGCGCGCTGGAGGCTTTGCTCGGCGGAACTCCGGGCCCCTATCGCGACGCCGTCCTGTTCAATGCCTCGGCCACGCTGATCGTCGCCGACCGCACTGACGACTGGACCGAGGGCGCGGAGATCGCTGCCGAAGCGCTGGACTCGGGCAGAGCCAAGGCGCTGCTCGAGAGCTGGATTGCGATGGCCGCGTGAGATGAACAAGCTTGAGGAAATCTGCGCGACCAAGCGCGAAGAAGTGGCTGCACGCAAGGCGGTCCGGTCGCTTGCCGATCTCGAAGGCTTGGCCAAGCAACAGTCCGCCCCGCGCGGGTTCAAGGCCGCCCTCTTCCGGGCACAGCAGAAGGGCTTCGGCTTGATCGCGGAAATCAAGAAAGCATCGCCCTCCAAGGGATTGATTCGTGAGGATTTCCGCCCGGCCGAACACGCCCGGGCCTACGCCGCAGGCGGCGCGGCATGCCTCTCGGTGCTGACCGATGCCCCCTATTTCCAGGGGCATGAGGACTATCTGGTCGAGGCCCGCGAAGCCTGCCAGCTGCCCGTGCTGCGCAAGGACTTCATGGTCGACCCGTGGCAGGTCGCCGAAGCCCGCGCGATGGGCGCAGATGCGATCCTTATCATTGTCGCGGCGCTCGATGACGGCGCGATGGCCGAAATCGAAACAGCCGCGATCGAATACGAGATGGATGTGCTGGTCGAAGTTCACGATCGCATCGAGCTGGAGCGCGCAACCCGCCTCCGGTCGCGGTTGATCGGGGTCAACAATCGCGATCTCAAGACTTTCACCACCGACCTCGCCACCACCGAAACGCTGGCCGCGCTTGCTCCCGACGATGCCCTACTCGTTGGCGAAAGCGGCATTGCCTCCCACGCCGATTGCATGCGGCTCGCTCGCTCGGGAGTTCGCAGCTTCCTTGTCGGCGAAAGCCTGATGCGCCAGGCTGATGTCGAGGCGGCGACGCGGACACTGCTCACCGGTTGAACGCCTGCGCGGGACCGAACCGGGAACAGCTGTTCTTCCACAACCTCCTCGAAAATGGCGCTATTGCTTGACTTGGCGAATCAGGTTGCTTACTTGTTCCGCATTCGTTCACAGCCGTGTGAACAGGCGAAACGGGAGTGCGCACCATGCTGACTGCCAAGCAGCACGAATTGATCCGCTTCATCCAGCAGCGGCTGGAAGAAACCGGCATCTCACCGAGCTTCGAGGAGATGAAGGAAGCACTCGACCTCAAGAGCAAGTCGGGGGTTCACCGGTTGATCTCCGCACTCGAGGAACGCGGTTTTATCCGCCGCCTGCCCAATCGCGCCCGCGCGCTCGAGGTCGTCAAGCTGCCCGAGGATGCAGTCATGGGTACGCCAAGGCCTGCTCCGGCGAACGATCCGGTCAGTGCTGCCATGCCGACCAAGACCGTCGCGCCCGAACCGGCGAACGACATTATCGACGTTCCGCTTCATGGCCGGATTGCCGCCGGCGCGCCGATCGAGGCGATCGAAGGGCAGTCGAGCATGCCGGTTCCTGCCGCCCTCCTCGGCCCCGGCGAACATTATGCGCTCGAGGTCTCGGGCGACTCGATGATCGAGGCGGGCATTTTCGATGGCGATTTCGCCTTGGTCAAACGGGCCGACAGCGCGCGTGACGGCGAGATCGTCGTGGCGCTGGTCGACAATGAAGAAGCGACGCTCAAATATTTGCGCAAGGACGGCGGACGGGTCGTGCTCGACCCCGCCAATGGCGCCTACGAGCCGCAAGTCTACGAACCGCATCGCGTGAAGGTCCAGGGCAAGCTTGCAGGGCTGCTGCGCCGGTATCACTGATCGTGAGGCGCGTATTCCGGGCCGGTTACTGCTCGGTTGCGTGCCACCACCCATGGTCGCCGTGGTCCTGGGCCACCGTTTCGATGCGGAGGGCTCCGAGGTAGATCGCCGCACCGCCCTCGCGCTCGAGAAACCGCCGGTCGATTTTGAGCCAGCGCGGTTTGCAACTGCGCGGCAGGAAGCGGTCGGCGATGACGATATCCGCCTGCCTGCAGGCTGCGGCCAGCGCGCGCTCGGCGACGAGATCGCGGTTGCGTGCAACGAGGATCGACCAGGAGCGCCCCTCGCGGACAATTGCCAGCGTACAGAATTCGGCACTGCAGTGGCTGTTTTCCCATTGCGATAGCGGGAGCGGCGCGAGGTCGGTGCCCGCTAGCTCGAGCAGGTTGTCCTGCGCATAGCCGCCCTCGCTATCGCGCAAGACCAGCAAGCGCTCGTCCTGGTTCGCGATACCGATATCGCGCCCGTCACGGATAACGAGGATATCGGGTACTGGCGCTGTAGCCATCAGGCCCGCGGAAAGCGCGACCGGCGCCAGCCCCCACAACCGCGCCCTGCCCTGCCACAGCGCCAGCCATAGCGCTCCGGCGAGATAGAGCACCATTGCCCCTATCCCGATCCGTGGCGCGAGCTTCACCGACCCCGGCAGCTCGGAAAAGAAGTGTGCGATCACGAGCAGCACGTCGAGCGAATGCCCCACCAGCCACCATGCCGGTGCTCCCGCGCCGACCGTGTCGAACATCAGCGCCAGTGCCACCAGTGGCATCGAGACGAAAGTCACCAGCGGTATGGCAATCAGGTTTGCTGCCGCACCGTAGACACCGGCACGGTGGAAATGGAACAGCACGATCGGCATCAGCGCCAGCTCGATGACCAGCCCGGTCAGGAACAACACCGCCGCACGACGTCCGACACGGCGCCCCCAGCTCTCTTCACGCGGTGCGAGAAAGTCCCTGATTCGCTGGACATTGTGGAGCGAAACGATTGCGATAACCGCGGCAAAGCTCATCTGGAAGCTCGGCCCAACCAGCGATTCCGGCCAAAGCGCGAGCACGACACCGGCCGCGACCGCCACCATCCGCATCGACAAAGGCTCGCGCCCCATCGCCAGCGCGACCAGGACCAGCAGCGCGCCGATACAGCTTCGAACGGTCGGCACCTCGGCGCCGGTCAGCAAGGTATATCCGATACCTGCCAGTGCAGCCATGGCGGCCGCAACGAGCGGCAATCGGACGCGCAAGGTAAGCCAGGGCCACAGCGCGAGCAGCTTGAGTGCAACGAGGTAGCTCGCGGCAATGATTGCACTCACATGCAACCCGCTGATCGAAAGCAGGTGGGTCAGACCCGCATCGCGCATCGCCTCCTCATCCGCTTCGGGAATGGCCCCGCGATCCCCGCTGGCCAGCGTCGCGGCAATGGCACCCGCGGTACCATCGAGATTGGCGCGGACATGCGCCGATAGCCGCCGCTGGATCGATGCCAGGGTCAATTGCGATGGCGGTGGGGGGGCGACCAGGTCGACCACGCCCACCACCGACCCGGTTGCCGAAAGACCCTCGAACCATGCCCGGCGCGCGAAATTGTAGGCTCCGGGCACGATTGGCGGCGAAGGCGGCATCAAGCGCGCCGAGAGCCGCACGCGCGCGCCTTCGCGATAGGCAGGACGATCCTGCTCGATCGGCAGGTTGACGCGATAGGCGACCGCGCGCCCGCTCTCGGCATCGCGCGCGGCGAGAATGAGCCGCACGCGCCCTTCGGCCGGTTGCTCTTCGCGTTCGAGAATTCGTCCGTCGACCCGTTCGAACTTCGGGTAGGGGATGGGCTCTGCGCCGACCATCGCCGAACGCGCCCAGACCAATGCAAGGCCGGCAGCTATCGCCAGCGCGACCGACAGCGATGCAGCCAGGATATGGCTGCGCCCCGAGTCACCGCGCCAGGTCACCAGCGCCAATAGCGCAACGGCCAGGGCGCCGCCGCACACCGCCAGCCATTGCCACGCCAGCCCGAGGTGGAACCACAATCCGATACCGGCTGCAAAGGCAACGACCAGCCAGGGTCCGCGATCGAATGCGGACGCCGCCAGAAATGCCTCTGACCGCCGCGCGAAACTGGACAAGAGACCGCGCATGCGCCAAGGGCGCGGCACCACGTTGCGGGCCCCTTCGCCCGCCTCCCCCATCGGTATCGAAGGCGTCCCCCGTGTCGCCATGCAAGTGTTTGAAAGGAAGCGAGAGACAATGGCAAGCGATAGTGACAGCAAGACCCCACCGGTCGTCACCCGCTTTGCTCCCTCGCCGACCGGTTATCTCCA
>JBFOLW010000190.1:0-2550 GCA_040830305.1 Erythrobacter sp. | reverse complement strand
GCCCAGCTGTTCCGCTTCGCCGGAACCGAACAGGTTGACCGAGCTGTACCCGTCGGGCCCAAGCATGTCGTTGATGGGCAGGCCTGCATCGGGTTGCAACCGCTTTGGCGTGCGGCCGGTGAAGAAGCGGATCTCCTTGATCAGATGCGCCTGGTCGTAGAACGCCTCGCGAATCTCTGCTTCCAGTTCCTCGGGAAGGCCGGGAAGCGAGAGCAATGTCGCAGCCCGCACCGCGCGATAGCGGCGGACCAGACGAACGGGGGATTGACCGAAGAACTGCGCCACCAGGCGCTGCGACTGACGCTTCGAATAGGGCAGTCGATCATAGAGATCGTCGAGATCCGGCTTGAACGAACCGGATAACCATTCGAGCGTTCGATCGATGACCGTCAGATGCTGGTCGGGCAGTTTGGAGATACCACGCCGGACGATATCGGTCATGGCATCGAGCAACGCGGTGTCGTCGAGGTCGCCGTCGCGCCAACGCTGCGCGAGCGCTGAAAATTCCTCGGCCAATCCGTCCGGCAGGACCATTTCAGGCTGCAGGAAGCAGTCGTGATAGTCGCTCACCGAAAGGTTGGACAACGCTGCCCAGCCGCGAAAGTTTAGGGAAACACCGAACAGCTTCGCTGGTCCGCCGACGCTGAAATTCCGGGCCTGGCACAAGGGTGCGAGAAAGAATGCGTCACGCGTTTCCGCAACTTCATCCGCATCGAACTGCATACGGCCGACGCCTTGACCGAAGACGACCATCTGCCCCGAGTATGCAGGCAGGACATCGTCCATCTGTACTTCGGGGCTACGCCAGATGTAGAGCGAGTTGAGGTAGGGCGCGAGGTCAGCCGGCGCCGCAACGAATTCGAACGAATGTGACTCTGTGTCACCCAGCGGACCCGACAAACCCCTATTCCATTTATAATTCTGGCCAACAAATTGTATAAATACGCCAGTTTAGCAATGATCGCAATCATGTCGCGAAAAGAGTTCACCAGTGGCGGGCGCAGAACAAAAAAAGGGGGCGCCGGTAAGGCACCCCCTCGAAGTCGAGAACTCGTTGCAAACCTGCTCCGAGCCCTTCGGGTCGCAGGCATGTGTTAGGCCGAGTCTGCGGCAATTGATTGTATGCAAGCGACAAGCCTCCGATTCGATGGGGTATTGTTTGGAATCCGGGCGGCGAGGCTTCGAACCGACGGGATCAAGCGGCATCTCGACAGCCCGCACCTGAGGGGGCATGGCGCGCGACATGCTGTTCGACCTAGCCCGCCCCGCCCTCTTCGCGCTCGATCCAGAGCGCGCCCACCGTCTTACGATCAAGGCGCTGTCACTTTCCCCCCAGCTGGGCGTCCAGAAATCCGGACCCCTGGCGATCGAGGTCGCTGGCCTCACCTTTCCCAACCCGCTCGGCATGGCGGCGGGCTTCGACAAGGACGCCGAGGTTCCCGGCCAGCTGCTCGGCCTGGGGTTCGGCTTTGCCGAGGTCGGATCGATCACGCCCCGTCCGCAAGCAGGAAACCCGAAGCCGCGCCTGTTCCGCCTCGTCGAGGACCGGGCTGTCATCAATCGCATGGGGTTCAACAATGGCGGCGCCGATCTGGCGCGAACCCGGCTCGCGCGACGCGCCGGCAAGGAGGGGGTGGTCGGTGTCAATATCGGCGCCAACAAGGACAGCGACGATCGCACGGCCGATTATGCAGCCATGACGCGGATGATGGCCCCGCTCGCCTCCTATCTGGCCGTCAACATCTCCAGCCCCAACACCCCCGGCTTGCGCGCGCTGCAGGATGAAGGCGCTCTCACCGGTCTGCTCGATGCCGTCTTCGAGGCACGCGGCGCCGATGGGCCCCCGGTTTTCCTGAAGGTCGCGCCCGACCTCGAGCCGGCGGATATCGATGCCATCGCCCGGATTGCGGTCGACAAGCAGCTGGGCGCGCTCATCGTTTCCAACACCACCATCGGCAGGCCCGCGCTCAAATCCCGTCATGCGGGCGAGGCCGGTGGCTTGTCAGGCGCACCCTTGCGCGACCTTGCCCAACAGCGCCTGCGGGATTTCCGCAAGGCGACCGACGGGGCCATCCCGCTGGTCGGGGTCGGCGGGATCGCCACTGCGGAGGATGCCTGGGCACGCATCCGCGCGGGCGCCAGTCTCGTCCAGCTCTACAGCGCGATGGTCTACGAAGGCCCCGGCCTGCCCCGCCGGATATTGCGCGGTGTCGAGGAACTGATGCGCCGCGACGGCTTCGCCTCGATTGCCGAAGCGGTTGGAAGCGAATAGGCACCTGCTCCATGACCAAGTATCCAGCAGTTCTGCTCGCAACACTCGCCCTTGTCGGCTGCACCGCCTCGCCGCCGCTCGCCTCCACACCGGAACCGGTCGAGTCCGCATTTGCCGGCGCGGTTTCGGCAGCTGATCCGCGTGCGCAAGCGGCGGGCGAGGCAATTCTCGCGCAGGGCGGAAGCGCGACCGATGCTGCGATCGCAGTGATGCTTGCGCTGACGGTGGTCGAGCCGCAGAGTTCGGGGATCGGCGGGGGCGGTTTCCTCGTGCGCGGG
>JBFOLW010000189.1:0-2319 GCA_040830305.1 Erythrobacter sp. | reverse complement strand
ATATCGCCATGGCTAGACTCCTGAAGGGGCGTTGGCCATTTCGCGTCGCAGGACCTGGCCAAATGTTGTGCGGCGCAGCGGGCCGCCGATAGAGATCGAGATCCGACCAAGCCGCCGGCGTTCCTGCCACATGCGGTTCATGACACTGTGGTTGGGGGCGGCGCAGCTGTCGCACCAATCGATATCGAAACGTTTCAAGGCGTGGAGGAATTCGCGTTCCAGCAACAGGCCCGGAGAGAAGCGCGCATAGTCTTCATCGAAGGCGGTCTTGAATCCGAATGCGCCGGGCGGCGTCAGAAAGGTCGAAAGCATGGCGATCGGCTTGTCTTCTACCCTGAGCGACAGGCGCACCAGCCGCTCGCTTTCGGCTGCACCGTTGAGACTCTTGCGGAACAGCCGGTTGGTCGAGCTGTCGCATGCCAGTGCCGAAGACGCCTGACCCTTCCAGCCCGAGGCCTCGAGCGCGAGGAACTCGTCGGTCCATCGCTCGATGCCGGCGGTGCCGGTTTCCCATTCGAATGAATACGGCCCGATCTCGGACAGCCGGCGCGCGCGCCGGTTGAGATCCTTGCGGGTCCGGGCCGAGACCGACCGCGCCAGATATTCCGTCGCCGGCAGATCGGAGGCCAGCAGCGCGCGCTCCTTGTCTTCCACGACACCCCAGTTGCGCCGCTCGCTGGCGAGGACCGCTCTCAGGCCTTCAAAGACCGGCCCCGAGAGTGCGAATTCCTGCAGGTGCAGGAATAGCGACATCCTTGTCTGCCGGTCAGCCCATTCGAGCATGGCGCGCCAGAACTGCGTTTCCATGCCCTTGGCGATCAAGGGCGTGCCGAAGAAGATATTCGAATGGAGCCAGTTACGGATATGAACAAGCGGCCAGCGCTCGTACTTCGACTGCCGGACGATCGGCATGAGCGCGTGCAATTTCCCGTTCCGCTTGAGCCGGAGGATGGAAACGGCGTCGCCCCCGTCGAAGCTGGCGAGCGAGGGCAGCAGGTACCAGCCCTCGTAGAACGGATTGGGTTCTGTCGCGCAGCGAGCGAGCTCCTCCCACGCCGCGGTTTCTTCCGACATGGCACGCCAAGGCACGCAGTCCAGCTCCGCGCGGGAGACCGGCTGCCCGAACATTCTCGATTTTGATCGTGCCCTGCTGCCCACGACCTCCCCCAGCTTGAATCGTACGATGTGGGAAGGCTCCTAGCAAGCAGACCTCAGTTTATCGTTAATGTCGCAGGGGCGCGTAGATACGCATCCATCCAGAGGGTCGCGGGGCAGGCAGGTGGAGCTCTGGCCGTGCATGCCCGGCCGACAGCGCGTGCTGCCGGGGCAGTACCGAGGAACCGGCCAAATCTCGGACCGGCTCATCCGCCGTGCAGGAGATGCCACTTTTCAGAAGATTGGTGCGGTCGAGAAGACTCGAACTTCCACGGCCTTGCGGCCACAACGACCTCAACGTTGCGCGTCTACCAGTTCCGCCACGACCGCACACAGTCTGCATCGGAAGCGAATCCGTTTTCGGAAGCTCCCGTCGGTAGGAGCGCGCCACTAGCAGCGAGGCTGCGCCCCCGCAAGCACCTTTATTGCGGGAAATGGATGGCTAGCGCGGGGCCCAGCCGATATCCGCGAAGACAGCCGATTTGGGAACGTCGGTGACCGCCTCGTTGATGGTCAGTTCCTCGCCCGGCGCGAGGCTGGATTGCGGCGGCTGTACCACCCAGCTGTAGACCTGGCGTTCGCGCTGGTCGCGCAGAACGATCAGGATTTGCGGAATCGCACGGGTTTCGCGCGAGGTGTTCTTCACGATGATCCGAGCGCCGAAGAACTCGGTGCCGTTGGGCAGCGTGCGCCGCTCTTGCTGTTCTACCGGGAAACGCAACTCGAGGTCGGGCTGGGCCGCACCGAACAGCGGGCGCGTCACCGGCACCCATTCGGGCAGGCCGACATAATTGACCACGGCGACCGTACCTAGCGCGAGCGCTGCGAATATGGCTGCCGCCCAGGTCCACAACCTGGTGATGTTGCGGCGCGGGCGGAAGGGCGGCGCATGGTCGAAGCGCGAGGGACCCTCGGCGGCCTCCGGTTCGGGCGCAGGCGGCAAATCGTCCTGTACCTCGCCATAGGGTGGCGCGGCCTCGTCGAAATCGGGACCGTCGCGATGGGGCGCATCGCCCGTGGTGTCGTCGTAGCTGAAGCCCGGCTTCGCGGCGGGGGCGGGCGCAGCAGGCGCCGGCGGCGGGGGCGCCGGGGCGGGGGGCACCACCGGCCACGCCCCGGCCGCCCCGACCCCCGCGGCGCTCTGGGCATCCTGGGACCAACTTT
>JBFOLW010000188.1:0-8135 GCA_040830305.1 Erythrobacter sp. | reverse complement strand
GGGGGGCGGTGGGCAGGATCACCTGGTTAGGCAAAGCCCCACGCGCGCCGTTAGCGCACGCCAGTTCATCCAGCACCGCGGCGACCGGGCGGACGGTTTCTGGCTGATCGAGGAAGGCGCGGTGCGGATCGGGCAGCACCTGCCCGATGGCGAATTTCGCGCGGTCGCGGTGCTGGGCCCGGGCGATTCCTACGGCGAGCTGGCGGTGCTCGCGGGCACGCCGCGCGTGGTCGATGCGATCTCGCGCGGGCCGAGCCTGGTGCGCTTCATCACCGCGGCTCCGTTTCTCGACGCGCTGGCGCAATCGCCCGCTTCAAGCCGCGCGCTGCTTGGCGCGCTGTCTACACAATTGCAGGACACGTTGACCCAGCTCGCAGGCATGCGCCGCGGGACGAACCCGACGCGGCTGGCAGGACTGATTGCCAATCTGGCGAGTGATTCGGCGGAAATCGCGATCACGCAGCAGGAGCTGGCCGAAATGCTCGGCGTGACGCGCGCGACCGCCAACGCCGCGCTGCGCGAATTGGCCGAGGCGGGCCTCGTCGAGCGTGGATACGGCACGATCCGGGTGCTCGACCACGACGCGCTCGCGGCCTTCGCGCTGGGCTAGCCCGCGGTCTCGACCGCTTCGCGCACCGGCTTCACCGGGATCCGCAGGTAAGTAACCCCATTGGCTTCGGCCTCGGGGAACTTGCCGGCGCGGATATTGACCTGGACCGAGGGGAGCAAGAGGCGCGGCACCGCAAGTGTTTCGTCGCGCGCCTCGCGCATGGCGACGAATTCCTCCTCGGTGACGCGGTCGTTGACATGGACACTGGACCGGCGCTGTTCGCCGACGGTGGTCTCCCACTTGTACTCGTCGCGCCCCGGCGCCTTGTAGTCGTGACACAGGAACAGCCGGGTCTCGTCGGGCAGCGCCAGCAGGCGCCAGATCGAGCGGTAGAGCTGGCGCGCATCGCCACCGGGGAAGTCGGCGCGTGCGGTGCCGTAGTCGGGCATGAACAGCGTGTCGCCGACGAAAACCGCATCGGCGATCCTGTAGGCGACGTCGGCAGGGGTATGGCCGGGGACATGCAGCACCTCGACCTCGAGGTCGCCGATCGTGAAACGTTCGCCATTGGTGAACAGCCGGTCGAAATCCGAACCGTCGGTCTTGAGGTCGTCGAGCCCGAAGACAGGGCGGAACAGTTTCTGCACCTTGCGGATATCCTCGCCGATGCCGATCGCCGCACCGGTCTGCGCCTTGATGAAGGGCGCGGCCGAGAGATGGTCGGCATGCGCATGCGTTTCGAGCACCCAGTCGATGGCCACCCCTTCATCGCGCGCCGCCGCGAGGATTTCCTCGGCCGAGCGGATATCGGCCTTGCCCGTGGCGAGGTCGAAATCGAGCACCGGGTCGATCACCGCGCCGCGCATGCTGGTTGGATCCCATACGAGGTAGCTGACCGTGTTGGTCGGCTCGTCGAAGAAGGCGCGGATGCGGGGGGTGATCATGCGGGTCTCCGTAATTCGTCTGTGCTTGACATATATTAGCAGCGCCTTATTTAGCAAGTGCTAATGGAAAAACCAGTTCCCCTCCCCCCGATGGACCTTGCCACGTTCGAGGCGAATGCCGGTGCGGTGGCCGAGCTGCTCAAGGCGCTCGGTAACACGCGGCGGCTGATGATCATGTGCAAGCTTGCCGAACATGGCGAGATGCGCGTGGGCGAACTCGCCGAGGAAGTCGGCCTGTCGCAATCGGCGCTGTCGCAGCACCTGGCGAAATTGCGGGCGGAGGAGCTGGTGGATTTCCGGCGCGAGGCGCAGTCGCTGTGGTACCGGATCGCCGATCCGCGCTGCGAGACGCTGCTGGCCACGCTCCACCATCTCTATTGCGAGGACCCTTCGACATGAACCTTCCCACCATTTCCCCCCTCCACGCCCGCGAACTCGCCGCCAAGGGCGCGCGGCTGATCGATATCCGCGGCGCCGACGAATTCGCGCGCTCGCACGCCGCGGGTGCGGAGAACCGCCCGCTCGATGCATTGGGACCCGTCACCGACGAGGCGCCGGTGGTCTTCCTGTGCCGTTCGGGCATGCGTACCAGCGCCAATTCGGCGAGGCTTGCCAGCCTGCGGCAGGGCGAGGCCTATTGCCTCGAAGGCGGGCTCGACGCCTGGCGTTCGGCCGGCCTCCCGGTCGAGGAAAACACCTCCGCCCCGCTCGAGATCATGCGGCAGGTGCAGATCACCGCCGGGCTGCTCGTGCTGGCGGGCGTGATCCTCGGCTTTGCCGTGGCGCCCGCGTGGTTCGGCCTTTCGGCATTCGTCGGCGCGGGGCTGACCTTTGCCGGGGCGACCGGCTGGTGCGGCATGGCCAGCCTGCTCGCGCTGATGCCGTGGAACCGTTCGGCGGCGTGATCGGCCCCGCACGGGCGCTGGTTGGCGGCGATGGCTCGGTTCAGGCCGTACCCGGTCCGGTCTTCGCCAGCGCGATGATGATTTCTTCGGGGTTCGCGGTCGCGGGCCAGCGCCTCGCAAGCATGCTCTAGCGCGCCTCGATCGGCGGCGGGGCGGCGCAGGGGCCGCCTTCGCCATCCTCGCTCCCGCCGAGCTGGGTGAGCACGAGAATGCCGCCAACGACGAGCACCACGAAGACCGTCGTCACCGTGCCGAGATACTGGTCTATCACCCGCTTTATCGGCGCGCCGAACACGCGGAAAAGGATCCCTACGGTCATAAAGATCAGCGCGCGGGCGAACAGGCTGGAGAGCACGAAGGTGACGAGGTTCATGCCGACGAATCCGGCAGTGATCGTCAACAGCTTGAACGGGACCGGCGTCGCGCCCGCGATCAGGATCGCCTCGAAGTCGTATTCGCGCAGATGGCATGCCGCGACCGGGAAAGCCTCGCTCAGGCCGAGCGAGGAGATCAGCCACACGCCGACGCTGTCGTACAGCCCCCAGCCGATCGCATAGCCGAGCAAGGCGCCCGCGACCGAGGACAGCGTGGCGATCAGGGCGAACTTCACCGCCTTCTTCGGCTCGGCCAGGCACATCAGGCCCAGCAGCGGGTGCGGCGGGATGGGGAAGAACGAGGATTCGATGAAGCAGAAGAACGCCAGCCACCACACCGCATGCGGGTGCGAGGCCTTGTCCATCGTCCAGTCGTACAGCCCGCGCAGCGGTTTCATGATCATGTTGTGGGGAGATCCCTCGCGTCCCTTGGGTATGCGCTGAATTAGGCGAGCAGCCCGTTGTAGGCAAGCGTAAGCGAATAACCTATTTGGTTCTTTTTGTTTGACATCGTCACGCTGATTGGGTACATAGACAGAACATCGCGATAGTGTGATTCGAACGGCCCCATCGACAATCGGGGCGTTGCGGGCGGTCCCACGAGGGCCGCCCGTCGCCGTTTTGCTCCGCGCGTCATCGGGAGGGACTCATGGCGAATTCGAAGAAGGGATCCGCACGGCGCCGTCCCCCCAAATCCGTCTGGATACCCAGATTTCTCGCCGCTTTGTCGGAAACCTCGAATGTGAGCGGCGCGGCACGCCGGGCCGAAATCGACACATCGGCAGTGTACAAGGAGCGCCGCGAGAATGCCGAGTTCAACCGCCGGTGGCAGGTGGCGCTGGCCGAAGGATACGACAATCTCGAGATGGACCTGCTCCACCGGCTGCGTATCGGCCAGCTCGAGGGCGGCAAGGCACAAGCGCGTCGCAAATACGACAACGCAATCGCTTTCCGGCTGCTGACAGCGCACCGCGAGGCAGTCAGCCGCCAACGCGCGATCCGGTCGAACGAAGACGAAGAGGCGATAATCCGCTCGCTGAACGCAAAGCTCGAGAGAATGCGTCAACGTCAACTGGCGGCCGAGGCCAGAAACGAGGCTGCACGCAGCGATGACCGCTAGCCGCGAATACCTTCGCACGCTCCTCGAATTGAGTTTCGCAGACCGCGAAAGCGAATTGCGACGGCTCAGCGCGGAAGAGCGCAAGGCCTTGCGATACTATTGGAAGCTGTGGGCGCGTGAGAGCCAACTGCCACCGCCGGGCGATTGGCAGACCTGGCTGATCTGCGCCGGACGCGGTTTCGGCAAGACCCGTGCCGGGGCCGAATGGGTTCGCCGCTACGCCCAGCACAATGCCGACGCGCGGATCGCGCTGGTCGCCGCCAGCCTGGTCGAGGCGCGCGCAGTCATGGTCGAAGGCGAAAGCGGCATCATGGCAGTGTGTCCGCCGGAGAATTACCCGCTGTTCGAACCCTCCCTGCGCCGTATCAGCTGGGGCAATGGCGCGCAGGCCTTCCTCTACTCCGCCGCCGAAGCGGAGAGCCTGCGAGGCCCCCAGCATCACATCGCCTGGTGCGACGAACTGGCCAAATGGGAGAATGCCGCCGATCGCGCCGGACGGGCGTGGGACAATCTGCTGTTGGGGCTGAGGCTTGGCGAGCGCCCCCGCGCGCTCGTCACCACCACCCCGCGCCCGGTGCCACTGATGCGGCGCCTGGTCGAAGACAGCCGGGGCCGTGCGACGGCAATAACGCGCGGCACGACGGCAGAGAACACGCACCACCTCGCCGAGGCCTTTCTCACCTCGATGAGCGAGCGCTTCGGGAACACCACGCTGGGTCGGCAGGAACTGGGCGGCGAATTGCTCGAGGATATCGAGGGAGCGCTATGGACGCGCTCGCTGCTGGAGGCCTGTCGTGACGAAGCCAGCGGCGACCCGCCTCAGCGCGTGGTGGTCGGGGTCGACCCGCCCGCGAGCGAGCACGGCGATGCATGCGGCATTGTGGTCTGCGGGCTTGGCGCAAGCGGGATCGCGCAGGTGCTGGCCGATTGCTCGGTCGAAAGGGCGAGCCCCGAGACATGGGCGCGCGCGGTAGCCGAAGCCGCGCGGGCGTGGAGCGCCGACCGCGTGGTCGCCGAAGCCAACCAGGGCGGCCAGATGGTCGCGAGCGTGCTGCGCGCCGCCGATATCGCGCTGCCGCTCAAACTGGTCCACGCCAGCCGCGGCAAGGCGGCAAGGGCCGAGCCGGTCGCCGCGCTCTACGAAAGCGGACGGGTGCGGCATTCAGGGCTATTTGCCAGGCTGGAGGACCAGATGTGCGGTCTGCTCACAGGCGGCGGCTACGAAGGCCCGGGCCGCTCGCCAGACCGCGCCGATGCGCTGATCTGGGGGCTGAGCGAGCTGATGTTGGGCAAAAGCGCGAGGCCGCGAGTGCGGCAGGTCTAGCGAAATCAGCTTCCGCCCGTCTTCTCGAAGGCAGCGTGTACTTTCAGCGCCGCAAGAATGCTTTCGAGATGCCTGTCTGCACCGCGATTTGTCAGCTCGTGGAAGCCGACAGGAACTAAGAGGAAGAGAATGATACCGCCGAGATTCAGCAGCATGTTAGAGGCCGTAAGCGTGCCATTGATGGAAGCCTCAAGCACAGAGGCGAGAACGCTGGCGAGGAGGAGATACCATGCCGCGAGAAAGATAAGAAGAAACGGAGGTGCCCCGAAGCGTGCTTCAAGCCGTGTGCCACCCAGGCCGGAGACCAATTTCCCGCGGAATGTCGGCTGAAAGCTATTATTCCACATCGCCGTCGCCCATCGTAACCCGACCCTGCCAAACCGACAGTATCCGACGACGCCTGTGTAGAATGGATTGAAACCGGACTTGATCCCTTTCCTGATGGCGAGTGCAACCGCTTCACGATCGAGAGGAGACGCCAGCTCGATCCGGTGACCAAATACATAGTCCTTGATTGTCATTCGGGTCGTTGTCCGCCGGGCCTCTTGAATCGCAATTTTTCACCGACACGCTCGAATCGCGATGCACTTCCGCGGCGACGAACATCCTGTGACGCCATCTTCCGACATTGCGGATCGCGGTTGATCCTCAAAGCGACAAGGCGGCGCATATCCTCATCGGCGAAGATGCGATCATGTGCTTCCTGGATTGAGCATCCGTGCGCTTCGCGAGTCCGTTTGACCAATTTAATGAAATCGCTGTTTCTGAGTTCCACTTCGGCCTCCCGCATCGGCCTAACCTGTTGAAACTTGGCCTGCAACACCTTCGCGCCCGTATACATCCGGAGAACTCCCATGTCCTTCCTCACCAGTCTCGTCTCCGCCTTCAAGGGCGGGGGCGGATCGCGTGTGCCTGTGGCGCGCGGCTTCGTCTCGCCCTGGGCGTCCAGCTTCGACGGCGGGCCGCTGCAGCGCAGCCCCTTCGACTACAGCCGCGAGGTGGCCGAGGCCTATCTTGCCAATGCGGTGGCGCAGCGGTCGGTCCGGATCGTGGCCGAGGGCGTCGGCGGCGCGCCGCTCGCCTGCGCGGACCAACGACTGGCCAAGCTGCTCGCCTGCTCGGGCGGGTCGCAGCCGCTGCTTGAAGTGCTCGCCGCGCAGCTGAGCCTGCATGGCAATGCCTATATCCAGATCGTCAAGGACGGCGCGGGCGTGCCGGTCGAACTCTATCCGCTGCGGCCCGAGCGGGTGCAGGTGGTGGCGGGCGAGGATGGCTGGCCCACCGCCTATCGCTACATTCTGGCCGATCGTACGCTGACGATCCCGCTCGAGGACGAGGCCGGTTGGCCCAACATCATCCACCTCAGGGGTTTCCACCCGACCGACGACCACTATGGCGCGGGCAGCCTCGCCGCCGCCGCGCCCGCCGTGGCAATCCACAATGCGGCGAGCGAGTGGAACCGCGCGCTGCTCGCCAATGCCGCGCGGCCGAGCGGCGCGCTGGTCTATGATGGCGGCGATGCGGGTGGCCTGAGCGCCGACCAGTTCGACCGGCTCAAGGCCGAGCTTGCCAGCGCCTTTCAGGGCCATGCCAATGCGGGGCGTCCGATGCTGCTCGAAGGCGGGCTCGACTGGAAGGCGATGAGCCTCAGCCCTGCCGACATGGATTTCGCCACGCTCAAATCCGCCGCCGCGCGCGATATCGCGCTCGCTTTCGGGGTGCCGCCGATGCTGCTCGGCCTGCCGGGCGACAACACCTATGCCAATTACCGCGAGGCCAATCGCGCGCTGTGGCGGCTCACGCTGCTGCCGCTGGCAGGCAAGATCCTGACCGGGCTGCACGCCGGACTGTCCGACTGGTTCGCGGATCCGCCTGTCGTCGATCTCGACCGTGTCCCCGCGCTCGCCGAAGACCGCGAGAAGCTGTGGGCGCAGGTCAGCACCGCCGATTTCCTAAGCGCAGAAGAGAAACGCGAAATGCTCGGCCTAGAACGGCCATAGCGGCGGGACCTCGCCGCGATCGTTATCGGTGAAGCTGCATTCGCCGCGGTCATAATGGAAGCTGCCACCTGCATCGACGCACGCATCCGCCGCGAGAATATCGATCGAATAGAGATAGGCCGCATAGGCCAACACCAAGGCCGCCACGAGGCCGGCGACCCACAGACATCCTGATTGGAAACCCTGCATCGGCGCTTCCTGCCCGATGGCACAGCGATGGTGAACCCATGACACGACAAGACATGCTCGCGCGGCTGATCGCGCAGGCGAACCGCGCCGATACCTCCGGGGGCGTCGAGCTGATCACGCTACGCGCGATCGTCGAGGAGGCGAGCGAACTGGGCGCGGACCGCGTGCTGGCCCGGCTCGGGCTTTCCGATCCTTCGGCGCAGGACGACCTGGGCGAATTGCGCGAGCTGCTTTCGGCCTGGCGCGATGCCAAGGCGAGCGCGTGGAAGGCGGCGGTCGAGTGGATCGTGCGCGGCCTGCTCGCGCTGCTGCTGGTGGGCATCGCGGTGCGGCTGGGTGTCGGAGAGATGCTGTCGTGAGCACGCTACGCATCGCCGGCTATGCCGCGCTGTTCGACAAGGTGGATGGCGCGCGCGACACGATCCGCCCGGGTGCCTTCGCGCGCACGCTTTCCGAGAGACGCGGCCCCTACCCGCTCTACTGGCAGCACCGACCCGAGCAGCGCATCGGCTGGGTCGAGACCGCGGGCGAGGATGCGCGCGGCCTCAAAATCATCGCCACGATCGACAACCCGGATGGCCGTGCCCCGGTCGTGCCCCTTGCAAGAAGGCCAGGGTTGCCGCAATGAGCGAAATACTACCGAGGCCCGCGCGGCCATTGCCGAGCTGATCGACATGCTTGCAACACTTGCGATTTTTCCGCCCGATTGACGGGAACCCCATGCCATCG
>JBFOLW010000187.1:0-2054 GCA_040830305.1 Erythrobacter sp. | reverse complement strand
GCAAGGCGATGATGGCGTTCGGCATGCTCGGCTTCACCGCCAGCTTCCGGCTGTGCGGGATCATGCGGTGGCTCGGGCTCGCGGGCGTTCTTCCCGCTTTCTGGGCGCTGCTGCTGTTTGCGGCAGCGGGGAGCCTGTATGGCGGGTTCGGAAGCGCCGCCCCGCCTGCGGTCCAGGCCTATGTCGCCAGCCGGACGCCGCGCTCCGAACGCACGCAGGCGCTGTCGTTAATCGCTTCCAGCTTCGGGCTGGGCACGGTCATCGGCCCCGCGCTCGCCCCGTTGATGGTGCTCCCGTTCTTCGGTCTTGCCGGCCCCTTCCTGATCTTTGCGCTCATCGGGATGGTTACGCTGGTTGCCCTGCGCCTGCGACTTCCCAATGACGAGCCGCAATTCCCGGCGCGGGGCAGCGCCTACGACGCGCCCTATTCCGGAAGTCCCACAGCGGAAATCTCGAAGGAAGAACAGGGTGAGGACGAGGATGCCCCGGCGAGATTGCGCTGGTTCGAACCGCGTTTGCGCCCTTGGGTGATTTCGGGCCTCATCGGCGGCCACGCGCAGGCGATGATCCTCGGAATCTCGGGATTCCTGGTTCTCGACCGGCTCGGCTTGCGCGGCGATCCGGCTGCCGGAGCGGGACCGGTCGGCCTTGTCCTGATGGCAGGGGCCATCGCCACCCTGCTCGCGCAATGGGGCCTCATCCCGCGGCTCCACCTCGGGCCGCGCGCCGCATCGCTGTGGGGAATCGCCATTGCAGCGCTGGGAACCGCCATTCTCGGCCTCGGACAGAGCCTTCACGCCATTGCGCTCGGCTATTCGATCGCCTCGCTGGGTTTCGGCCTGTTTCGTCCGGGCAATACCTCGGGCACGTCGCTGGCCGTCACACGGGCCGAACAGGGCCAGGCCGGCGGCGTCACCGCATCGGTGGCGGGAGCGAGCTTTATCTACGCTCCCGCGCTTGGTGTCTGGCTTTACAATTACTCGGACTGGCTCGGTTTCGGCCTCATCATCAGCCTCTGCGTCCTGGTCTTTGCCTATGGCTGGCGGGCGCTCCAGGCCGACAGCACGCTGACGCTCGACCGACGCTGACCGATCAGAGGATTTCGAGCACGCGGTCCTGCGGCCGGCACAGACGGACGCCCCTGTCGGTTTCCACCAGCGGACGTTCGATCAGGATCGGGTCCGCCGCCATGGCCGCGAGCACGGTCGCATCGTCGGCCTTAGGCAGGCCCCGCTCCTCGGCATCGGTTCCGCGGATGCGCAGGCCCTGCTGCGGCGAAATGCCCGCATCCTTGTAGAGCTGCGCGAGCCTTTCCGCGCTGGGCGGGTCCTTGAGATACTCGACGACTTCCACCTCCACCTTCGAGAGGTTTTCGAGAATGGCGAGCGTCTTGCGCGAGGTGCCGCATTTGGGGTTGTGCCAGATGGTCGCTTTCATGGGTCGAATCTCCTTCGTTGGCGCCGTCGCCTAAGCGAGTGTTGCGATCAGTAAAAGCGACCCTTGCGATTTTTTCATGCCGATGGGGCTTGCAAATGCGAATAGCTCTCAATAGCAGGCCAAAATCGTTTGAGAATCATTCGCAGTTTTAGAAAGTTTTCCATGAGGGATCGTTTTTCGCGCACCGCACTCCTCGCCGGTGCTGCATCCGTCTTCGTCGCCATGCCGGCTCACGCCGATGAAAGCGTGCAGCCCGAGCGCGACTACCTGCCGAACGGCATTGTGGTCACCGGCGATCGCGATACGGGCTACGAGACCGATGATGGCTCGACCGCGACCAAGACCCCGACCCCGCTGATCGACGTCCCCCAGGGCGTGAGCTTCATCACCGAGGACCAGCTTGAAGACCAGGCTATCCACCAGCTCAACGAAGCTCTGCGCTACGTCCCCGGCATCAGCATGGAAACGGGCGAAGGGCACCGCGACGAGGTGTTCATTCGCGGCCAGGAGACCACCGCCGACTTTTACATCGACGGCCTGCGCGACGACGCGCAATACTACCGCTCGCTCTACAACGTCGAGCGCGTCGAAGTGCTCAAGGGCGCCAATGCGCTCAT
>JBFOLW010000186.1:0-2521 GCA_040830305.1 Erythrobacter sp. | reverse complement strand
TCCGCGCCGACCAGCTCGCCCACGCATTCGTCGTTGTCGCCGTAGCTCATCACGCAGGTCGGCGAGGCGTTGATGCCGAGCTTGTGCTCGATGCTGACGCAGCGCAGGTCGTTGCGGTGCCCCGGAGAACCGTCGGCCTTCACGTGATATTTCGGCACGGCGAAGAGCGAGATTCCACGGCTTCCCTCAGGCGCATCGGGCACGCGCGCGAGGACGAGGTGGA
The DNA here is from genome assembly GCA_040830305.1 of Erythrobacter sp. GTDB lineage: Bacteria > Pseudomonadota > Alphaproteobacteria > Sphingomonadales > Sphingomonadaceae > Qipengyuania. The sequence continues at coordinate 2,298 of JBFOLW010000186.1, read as the reverse complement.
TGATGTTCTTGGCCAGCTCGTGCTCGCCCCAGGTGATGTAGATCTTCTGGCCCTTGATGCGGTATTTGCCCGCATGTTCGCCCTCTTCGATGAGCCGGGCGGTGGTGCGCAGTGCGCCGACGTCCGACCCGGCCTGCGGTTCGGTCAGGTTCATCGTCCCCGACCATTCGCCGCTCACCAGCTTGGGCAGGTATTTCTCCTGCAGCTCCTTCGAACCGTGATGTTCGAGCGATTCGATCGCGCCGACGCTCAGCATCGGCAGCAGGTTGAAGGCCATGTTCGCCGTGCCGAGATTCTCGAGCACATTGCACGAGAGCGTGAAGGGCAGGCCCTGGCCGCCGAACTCCACGGGACCCGCAATCGCATTCCAGCCCTGTTCGACATAGTGGTGGTAGGCCTCCTCGAACCCATCGGGCAGGCGCACGACGCCGTTCTCGAGCTTCGCGCCTTCCAGATCGCCCACGCGGTTCAGCGGTGCCCATTCTCCAGCCGCGAATTCCCCGATGCCGCCGACGATCGCCTCGACCATATCGGGCTCGGCGGCGGCGAACTTGTCGGCCTGGGCTAGCTCCTCGATACCGGCATTTACGCGAATGGCGAGCAGCTGGTCCTGAGTGGCGGGAGTATAGGTCACGGGTATTCCTCTTGGCTTTGTCGGGCACGCAGATATAGCGCCGGGGCATGAGCCGCAAATACGCTACGGAAACGATACCTGCCGACGCAGGGGGAATCGCACGCGCAGCGCAAATCCTGCGCGATGGCGGTCTCGTCGCCGTGCCGACCGAGACCGTTTACGGGCTCGCCGCGAAGGCGGATAGCGACGAAGCCGTGGCGCGCATCTACAAGGCAAAGGGGCGGCCGAGCTTCAACCCGCTGATCGTGCATGTCGCCTCTGTCGATCAAGCGCGCTCCTTGGCCGAGTTCTCACCCGAGGCCGAACGGCTGGCTGCCGAATATTGGCCGGGTCCGCTCACGCTCGTGCTGCCCCGTCGGACCGATAATAAGCTGTCAGCTGCCGTCACCGCAGGTCTCGATACGCTTGCGCTGAGGATGCCGTCGCATCCAATCATGCAGAACCTGCTCGATGTGGCGGGTCTTCCCATCGCAGCACCCTCTGCCAATCGCAGTGGGTTTATCAGTCCGACTTCACCGGAACATGTGCTCTCTTCGCTAGATGGCCGTATCGATGGCGTGATCGACGGAGGGACATGCGCACGCGGGCTCGAATCGACAATTGTCGCGATACGCGATGGCGGTCGGACCGAGTTGCTGAGGCCCGGACCGATCGAACTGGAGGGGCTCTTGGTGTCAGGCGGCACCATCGAGGCGCCCGGCCAGCTTGCCAGTCACTATGCTCCCGGCAAGCCCGTGCGGCTGAACGCTATCCGGGTTGCGCCAGACGACTTTATGATCGGGTTTGGCGCGATTGCGGGGGACTGTACCCTGTCGGCGCGCGGCGACCTCGCCGAGGCGGCGTCGCGGCTGTATGCCTGCCTTCACGAAGGCGCGCGGTCTCATAAACCGCACATTGCCATTGCACCGATCCCGCAGGAGGGCATTGGTGTCGCGATCAACGACCGGCTGCGCCGCGCGGCAACGCCTGCCGGCTAGTCCTCGGGCTCGACCGGGATCGACGGGATGATTTGCTGCATTTCGGCATAGGTGTCGCGGGCCTCGTCACAGGCGCGGCGATTGCCGTCTTCGCATTGATCGAGCTGTTTCTCGTAGTCGCGTTCGAGCTTCGCCAGGCGCTGCTCGCGTCGCCGGATCTCGCGGCCGCGCTTCTCGTCGGCCTCTGACTGGCTGGTGGTCGCTAGGTCCACGCCCTTGCTCACCACCCTCACCGGCGCCGTCGCGACGTCGACGACTGTCTTGGCCAGACAGCCTGGCAGCATCACGGCTGCGGGGACAAGAACAGATACGGCTAGGCGGCGCATGCGATTTCCTTTCGCTGTGCCGCCTAGCGGAGAATGTGTGAAACGTCGATGAACTCAGCTCTCTGGAGCTTCCGGCGCCTCGGGAGCATCGGGTGCCGCACTTGCCGTGCGAACCTCGCGGCAATTGAGCTTGCCCGAACCCATCGCACTGACGGTACAGTCGGCGCGGCCGTTCACGGTTATCGTGCCCGAGCCCATGATGTTGGCATCGACCTTGCCATCGGACGCGAATTCCGCATCCCCCGAGCCCGCGACGGAGATGTCGGCATCGCCCACCTGGAGGTCGCGCATCCCGGCCTTGCCGGAGCCGGCAATGGTCATGTCGAGCTTGTCGACCTTGCCGCCGCCCGTGAAATCGCCC
>JBFOLW010000185.1:0-5476 GCA_040830305.1 Erythrobacter sp. | reverse complement strand
TGCTGCATACCAGCCCGCGGGTCGAATGGGCGGGTGACGGGGATATTCTCCTGTCCACGCGGACGCTCGGACTGGTGCTGTCGCCAGTCCCTTCCCCGGCAAGCGAACAACGGCCCCTCGGCTAGCGGCACACGCCGCGCCATCGATCGCTCATGTCGAGATGGAAGTGATCGGCGTGCGCCGCGTTGTAATCGGGCGAAAGGACCGTTGCGAAACTGTCGCAGGCGCCATCGCGCACACGCCGGAGGAATCTTTCCTTTGCTCCCTCGCCCGACCAGTCGCGCAACACGTTGATGCGTGTTCCGTCCTCGAGCACAAAGCCCGCAATATCGATGGCGTTGGCGGTTGCGTGTTCGCTCCAGGGACCTTCGTCACGACCATAAAGCCTGCGGCAGGAATAGGCCCCAAGATGCTCAATTCTCGATATTTTCGACCCGAAAATTCTTTCCGCTTCCGGATCGACGACATCGCGCTGCCACAAGATCAAGGCAATCGCGGCCGGGCAGGTCACCGGCGGCGTTCCGGGCGATAGGGGATAGTCGCCGAGGCTGGTGCGATCGTCACGCCGACACTCCCCCTCGCCCACCGGTGCGAGTGCGTCATAGGCGACCTCGCTGCGTTCGAGCACGGCTCGGCACGCTGCTACGTCGTCTCGCAATGCGAGCAGCTTCGACCCGGTCGCCCACCCCTGCGGATCGCGCAGGTCGAGCGGCGCCCAGGGATCGTGCTGGGGATGCTCGGCAAGCCACACCCTGCCCGCAAGCAACAGGCCGATGAAGACAAGTAGCAGCACCACCCGTCTGTCGCCGGTGAAGGATCCGATCCGCCGCGATATTTTCCGCCTCAAAGGCCGCTCTCCAGTAGCTCGGCCAGGATGAGGGCCGCGATCATCAGGAACAGCGCTCCGATCCCGCGATCGATCCACCGGCGGGTCGCGGCGCGTTCCATCATCCGGGCGAGCCGCTGACCCGCGACGATGTAAAGCCCGCCGACCGGCAGGTCGATGACCAGCGCGAGGACGGCGAGGATTGCAATCTGCGGAGCGATGCTTGCAGCCGGGTCTATGAAGGGCGGGATGATCGCGACCATGTAGATCAGCGATTTAGGGTTGCCGATGGCGATCAGTATCCCGTCGCGAAAAGCATGGCCTGATGGCTGCCGGGCCGGTGACGGGGCGTCATCCCCGGGATGGAGCGAATGGCGGATCGCCTCGAAGCCGAGCCATGCGAGATAGGCGATTCCCGCAAAGGCCAGCATGCGGAAGCCGAGCGGATAGGCTGCGGCAAGCGTTCCCAGTCCGAAGGCGGCGAGTACCCACCATGCAAGATAGCCTATCTGCATGCCCAGCAGCGCCGCCCAGCCTGCGCTGGCGCCGCGCCAAATCGCCTGCCCCATGACGAACATCATCGACTGCCCCGGCACCAGGCTGGTGGTCGCGGTTACCAGCGCGAAGGCGACGAGTTTCTCGGCATCGATCATGTGGCGGCCCCTAGTGGAAGTCGCGGCTCGGGGGAATGATGCGTACATCGCGCGGGTGGCCGCCCTGATATCCGCACTCGCGATTGCCCGCTGGCGGCTCCTCCCACGGCTCGACCGGCCTGTAGGGATCGTCTGTGCCTTGGCGCAGGTTGTCGCGCGGGTTGAACTTGTCCGGCAGAGGCGAGGTGACATGGTCGGCGCGCGCGACCGGCGCGTTGAGCATATCGTCCGACAGGCGATAGAGCTGGCCGGTCGCATCGGTCATGTGATGCGCAATCACGTGGATCACCTCGTCGTCGTACTCGACGCGCCCCCTCACCTCCATCAGGCGTGAGCCCATCACCACACGGCGTTGTTTTTCCTTCAGATCGGGCCAGACGACGAGGTTGATGACACCGGTCTCGTCCTCCAGCGTGATAAAGCACACGCCCTTCGCGCTCCCGGGTCGCTGGCGGATCAGCACCACGCCCGCGACATGCACCATGCTCCTGAACTTGCGCTCGCGCAGGTCGCAGGCGCGCACGAAACCGCGCTCGGCCAGGCCGGCGCGCAGGAAGGCCATGGGATGCGCCTTCAGGCTAAGGCGCGTGGTCTGGTAATCCACCACGACTTCCTCGGACAGCGGCATGGCGGGAAGCTGCGTACGCGATGCCTCCGCCCCCTCGTCGCGCGCCGCCGCAGCGGCGAACAGCGGCAGGTCCGGCCCGCCGACGATGCTGCGCGCATCCCACAGCGCCTGCCGCCGCGTGAGGTTCATCGAACCGAAGCAGTCCGCGCTCGCGAGCCGCTCGATATGCGCAGGGCCGATGCGGGCACGATCCTTGAGCGCCGTGACGTCAGTGTAGCGCCCGCGCTCCTCGCGCTCGGCAATCAGCCGTGCCGCCGCGGCTTCCGGGAGGCCGTCGACCTGCCGCAGGCCAAGACGCAGCGCGATATGCGTATCGAGCCGGCCGCTGTCCTCCCCTGCACGGCGATGGGGACCGCGACGCGCAGCGGCGGGGTGGAGGGGCACCCCCGACTGTTCAAGGCCTCCGCTGCCCGGATTATCGGTACCTGCCCCTCCACCATGCTGCGCATGGTCCCCCTCCCCATTCTGGGGGGGATATTGCTCCAGCGTGCAGTCCCACTGTGACAGGTTGACGTCGGCGGGCAGCACCGTGACGCCGTGTTCGCGTACGTCGCGCACGATCTGGGCGGGGGCATAGAAGCCCATCGGCTGCGAATTGAGCAGCGCACAGCCGAAGGCGGCGGGGAAGTGGCATTTGAGCCAGCTCGACACGTAGACGAGATGCGCAAAGCTGGCTGCGTGGCTCTCGGGGAAACCGTATTCGCCGAAGCCGCGGATCTGGTTGAAGCACCGCTCGGCGAACTCGCGATCGTACCCGCGGTGCACCATCCGCTCGACCATCATGTCCTGCAGCTCGTCGACCATCCCGCGGCTGCGGAAGGTCGCCATCGCCTTCCTCAGACGGTTGGCCTCGAGGCTGGAGAACTTCGCCGCATCGAGCGCGATCTTCATCGCCTGCTCCTGGAAGATCGGCACGCCCAGCGTGCGTTCGAGGATGCTGCTAAGCTCGTCGGGCGGCCCGTGCTCGGGTGCAGGCGCAGGGATCACCACCTGCTCCGCCCCTCGGCGCCGTTTCAGATAGGGATGCACCATGTCGCCCTGGATCGGCCCGGGCCGCACGATCGCGACCTGGATGACAAGATCGTAGAACTCGCGTGGCCGCAGCCGCGGCAGCATGTTCATCTGCGCACGGCTTTCGACCTGGAACACGCCGAGCGAATCCCCCTTACGCAGCATGGCGTAGGTTTCGGGGTCCTCGCGCGGGACGGTGGCGAGGCTCAGCGGGCGGTTGTGGTGGTCGTCGAGCAGGTCGAGGCACTTGCGGATGCAGGTCAGCATGCCCAGCGCGAGGACATCGACCTTGAGGATGCCCAGCGCCTCGATATCGTCCTTGTCCCATTCGATGAATGTGCGCTCGGGCATCGCGCCATTGCCGATCGGCACGGTCTCGGTGAGCGCCCCTTCGGTGAGGATGAAACCGCCGACATGCTGCGACAAATGTCTCGGCATACCAATCATTTGTTCGGTTAGCTTGAGAACCCGACGCAGGTGCTGATCGGTCACGTCCATCCCGGTTTCCGCGGCATGCGCCTCGCTGATCTCGCGGCCCCACCCGCCCCACACGGTCTTGGCCAGCGCGGCGGTGACATCCTCGGTCAGCCCCATCGCCTTGCCCACCTCGCGGATCGCCATGCGCGGGCGATAGTGGATCACCGTGGCGCACAGCCCGGCGCGATGGCGGCCGTACTTGCGGTAGATGTACTGGATCACCTCCTCGCGTCGCTCGTGCTCGAAATCGACGTCGATATCGGGCGGCTCCTTGCGTTCTTCGGAGATGAAACGGTCGAACAGCAGCGCGTGCTTGGCCGGGTCGACGCTGGTGATACCGAGGCAGTAGCAGACGGCCGAGTTCGCCGCGCTGCCGCGCCCCTGGCACAGGATTGGCGGGTCGACGCCCCGCGCATAATCGACGATGTCCTTGATGGTGAGGAAATAGCGCGCGAGGTCGAGCTTGCCGATCAGCACCAGCTCCTTGTGCAGGGTCTGGCGCACGCTGTCGGGAAGGCCTCCCGGATAGCGCCACTCCGCCCCTTTCCAGGTCTCGCTCTCGAGGAATTGCTGCGGGTTCTGGCCGTCGGGGTAGATCTCCTCCGGATATTCGTAGCGCAGCTCGTCGAGGCTGAAGTTGCAGGCATCGGCCACCTCGCGGGTGGCGGTGACGGCATGCGGCCAGCGCGCGAACAGGTGAACCATGGTCTCGGGCGGCTTCAGGTAGCGTTCGCCATTGCCGTGGAGCAGGTGCCCGGCGGCCGCGACCGTGGTCTTGTGGCGGATCGCGGTCATCACATCCTGCAGCGGGCGCCTGTCAGGCGTGGCGTAATGCACATCGTTTGTGGCGAGAATCGTGAGGCCGTGCGCGCGGGCAAGCGCGTCGAGCCGCTCGATCCGGGCAATGTCGCTATCGGTGTAGAGATAGGCCGCGGCGATATGGCGCATGGTCGGCAGGCCTGCGGTGAGGTGCGGCAGGATATCGGGAAACGGCGCGCAGACATGGTCCTGCAGCTTTTCCCCGCCGAGTCCGACGACATTGCTGCTCCACGCGGGGGCCGTGAATTCCTGCGCCAGATCGCGCGGCGGCAGGAGGATCAGCTGCACGTCCTCGGCATGCACGGCCAGCATCGCGAGGCTGATGTCGCACTCCCCCTTTTCCTGCCATTCGCCATCGAGCGTCTGCATCCGGCCCGCGGAGATCAGTCGGCATACCCGGCCATAGGCCGCGCGCTCCCGGGGATAGGCGAGGAAGGAGAGACCCTCGACCGTTTCTATCCTGCAACCGATAAGCGGCTTCAACTTAAGCGTTTTTGCTTCGGTATGGACGCGTACAACTCCGGCCATGGTGTTGGCATCGGCGATCCCGATCGCGTCATATCCCAACCTACGCGCCTGCAGCACGAGATCGACCGCATCCGAGGCTCCGCGCAGGAAACTGAAGCAGGAGGCGACACCCAGTTCAACGAACGCACTGCGCGGCGGCGCATCTATCCTCGCCGGATCGAGTTCGATCGTCCGCTTGGGTATCTGGAGGTCGTTCTCGGGCATGGCTTCACTCGACCAGTTCCGCCAGCCGCTCCCTCACTGCGGCGAGATCGGCATCGAACAGCCGCGCCTGTTCCTCGCGCGCGGAACCCTCGAGGCGCAGCAGGTAGGAGGGGTGCGCGGTGACCCACAGCTCGCTGCCGTCTTCCAGCGGGATTGCTGCGCCACGAACCCTGGAGATGCTGACCGTCCTGCCCAGCATGCCGCGCGCCGCGCTGGCGCCCATGGCCAGCACCAGTTTCGGCTGCACGATCGCGCGCTCGCTCTCGATCCACCAGCGGCAGGTGTCGATCTCCTTCGCCCCCGGGTTCTGGTGCAGCCGCCGCTTGCCGC
>JBFOLW010000184.1:0-5284 GCA_040830305.1 Erythrobacter sp. | reverse complement strand
GTAGGTTCCGTGGAGCTCCCAAGCGCGGAAGAAGGGAGTCCAGTCGATGTAATCGCGCAGGTCCGCCAGCGACCAGTCCTCGAACACATGCAGACCCGGTTTGAGCGGCGGGGCAGCCTTGTCGCTGAGATAGGCGTCGAAGAAGTTCGCCCGCGCCTCTTCGAGGCTGAGCAACACGCTCTGCGATTTGCCTTCGCGCGCTTCGCGCACCTTCACATATTCGCCGGCGGTGGTCTCGACGAATGCGTCGCGCTGGGTATCGGACAGCAATCGGCTGGCAACGCCGACCGCGCGACTCGCATCGAGGACGTGGATGACCGGACCGTCATAGGCGGGATCGATCCGCAGCGCGGTATGCACCTTGCTGGTGGTCGCGCCGCCGATAAGCAGCGGCATCGACATGTTGGCGGCCTTCATCTCCTCGGCGACGGTCACCATCTCGTCGAGCGAAGGCGTGATGAGGCCCGATAGGCCGATCATGTCGACCTCCTTTTCGTTCGCCGCAGCCAGGATCTGCGACCACGGCACCATCACGCCGAGATCGATCACCTCATATCCATTGCATTGCAGGACCACGCCGACGATGTTCTTGCCGATGTCGTGAACATCGCCCTTGACCGTGGCCATGACGATCTTGCCCTTGGCCTTCGTACCCTCGTCCTTTTCCGCCTCGATGAAGGGGATGAGATGCGCGACCGCTTTCTTCATCACGCGCGCGGATTTGACCACCTGCGGCAGGAACATCTTGCCCGAACCGAACAGGTCGCCGACCACGTTCATTCCGTCCATCAGCGGGCCTTCGATCACCTCGATCGGGCGCCCGCCCGCAGCCGCGATCAGCTCGCGTGCCTCTTCGGTATCGGCGACGACATGCGCGTCGATACCCTTGACCAGCGCATGTTCGAGGCGGCGCTTGACGTCCCAGCCGCGCCATTCCTCGGCCGCCTTCTCGTCGGCCGCGCTCTTGCCCTTGTAGCGTTCGGCGAGATCGATCAGCCGTTCGGTCGCATCCGGCCGGCGCATCAGGATCACATCCTCGCAGGCCTCGCGCAATTGCGGATCGATCTGGTCGTAAACGTCGAGCTGGCCGGCATTGACGATCGCCATGTCGAGCCCGGCCGGGATCGCGTGGTACAGGAACACCGAATGCATCGCGCGGCGCACGGTCTCGTTGCCGCGGAAGCTGAATGACAGGTTCGACAATCCGCCGCTGGTCTTGGCATGCGGGCACCGCGCCTTGATCTCGCGCACCGCCTCGATGAAATCGAGCCCGTAGCGGTCGTGCTCCTCGATCCCGGTCGCCACCGCGAAAATGTTGGGATCGAAGATGATGTCTTCGGGCGGAAAGCCGATGCCGGTGAGCAAATCGTAGGCGCGCGAGCAGATTTCAACCTTGCGTTTCTTCGTGTCGGCCTGGCCAACCTCGTCGAACGCCATGACGACGGCCGCGGCGCCATAGTCCATGCATTTGCGGGCATGGGCGACGAACTCGTCCTCCCCCTCCTTCATGCTGATCGAATTGACGATCGGCTTGCCCGCAACGCATTTCAGGCCCGCCTCGATTACGCTCCATTTGGAGCTGTCGATCATCACCGGAACGCGCGCGATGTCGGGCTCGGCGGCGATCAATTTGAGGAAGGTGGTCATCGCCTTCTCGGCGTCGAGCAGGCCCTCGTCCATGTTGACGTCGATCACCTGCGCGCCGTTCTCGACCTGCTGGCGGGCTACCTCGACAGCGGTGTCGTAATCGTCCGCCATGACGAGCTGCTTGAACCGGGCCGAGCCGGTGACGTTGGTGCGTTCGCCGATATTCACGAAGCGGGCGGTCGATAATTGGGTCATGCGATCAAGTCCGCTCGATATCGCGTGCGAGCACGACGTCGTCATAGAGGGTCCCGCCGACATCGAAGCGGCGCGTGGCAATCTGGGTGAAGCCCTGTTTCCTGTAGAAGGCGATGGCCCGGTGATTGTCTTCCTTTACCCCCAGCAGCAACCGCGCATACCCGCTCGCGCCGCCGAGCGCCGCTTCGAACAGGCGGCGCGCAATGCCGCTGCCGTGATAGCGCGATAGCAGGTAGATCTTCTTGAGTTCGACGTCGCCATCGCGCGCCGCGTCGAGCTCGGGCTCGGTGAGCAATGCATAGCCGATCGGTGCCCGGTCGATTTCCGCGAGCCACGCCTGGGCGCCCCGTTCGAGCAATTTGCCAAGATAGGCGGGCGCATGCGCCTTGTCGCAATGCGCAACCAGTGCATCGCCATCGATCATTCCCGAGAAGGTCTCGAGGAATGTTGCGCTCGCGACCAGCGAAAGGCGCCCGGTGTCGTGGGTGTCAGCCTCGCGGATTACCGCTCTCGTGTCATCGGATGCGGTCATGCGGCAATCGTAAACGGTTCGAGGCCCGCCAGCCGCATGTCCTGGGCGGTGGTCGGCAGGCTGCGGGGCACGAGACCCTCGACTGCCTCGGCCATGGCGGCGATATGCTGCGGCGTCGAGCCGCAACAGCCACCCAGCACATTGACCCTGCCGTTCTGCGCCCAGACTCTCGTCAGCGCGGCAGTCGTTTCGGGCAATTCGTCGTACTCGCCCAAATCGTTGGGCAGGCCCGCATTGGGATAGGCCATCAGCCAGGTGTCCGCTATGTCGGAGAGCAACTGGACATGAGGGCGGAGCTGTTCGGCGCCGAAGCTGCAATTAAGCCCGATCGTCAGGGGCTTCGCGTGCCGGACGGTATACCAGAACGCCTCGACCGTATGACCTGAAAGATTGCGCCCGGACAGGTCGGTCAGCGTAAGCGAGATCATCAGCGGGATGTCGCGTCCCAGCTCGCGCTCGAGCCGCTTGACCGCCATGATTCCGGCCTTGCAATTGAGCGTATCGAAAACGGTTTCGATGAGGATGAAATCTGCCCCGCCCTCGATCAGGGCGCGGCACTGCTCGACATAGACATCGACAATTTCGTCGAAAGTGACTTCGCGGAAGCCCGGGTCGTCGACATCGGGCGATAACGAGAGGGTCTTGTTGGTCGGCCCCACTGCGCCGGCCACGAATCGGGGGATCCCGTCGCTCGCCCCTGCTTCGTCCACCGCCTCGCGGGTAATGCGCGCAGCAGCGACGTTGATTTCGTGAACCAGGCTCTCGGCACCGTAATCGGCTTGGCTGATCCGGTTGGCGTTGAAGGTATTGGTCGCGAGGATATGCGCACCTGCATCGATGTAGCTGTCGCAGATCGTCCGGATTACCTGCGGCTGGCTGAGGTTGACGAGGTCGTTATTACCCTTCTGGTCCTGAACCAGGCCGGTCTTGCCCGCATAATCTTCGGGCGAGAGTTTCGCGCGCTGTATTTCGGTCCCGTAGGGCCCGTCCTTTATCAGGATGCGTTGCTTGGCTGCGGCTGCAAACTGGTCGCGCTTGGACATGGTCAGACCTTCGGACGCTTGCCGAGCATATGACAGATCGCATAGCTCAGTTCGGCGCGGTTGAGAGTGTAGAAATGGAACTGGCGCACACCGCCCGCATAGAGGCGACGGCACATTTCCGCGGCAATTGTCGCGCTGACCAGTTTGCGCGCTTCGGGACGATCGTCGAGCCCGTCGAAGAGGCCTTCCATCCAGTGGGGTATGGCGGTGCCGCAAAGGCCCGACATGCGCTGTACCGCTGCGAAACTCAGGACCGGCATGATGCCGGGCACGATCTCGCCCTCGATTCCCGCCGCGGCGGCCTTGTCGCGAAACTCGAAAAAACACTGCGGATCGAAAAAGAACTGGGTGATCGCCCGCGTTGCCCCGGCATCGAACTTGGCCTTGAGATTCTCGATATCGGCCTGCGCGTCCGGGGAATCGGGATGGACCTCGGGATAGGCCGCTACCGAGATTTCGAAATCGGCGACCTGCTTCAGTCCCGCAATCAGCTCGACCGCATTGGCGTAGCCACCGGGATGCGGAGTGTATTGCGACTGGCCGTCGGGCGGATCGCCGCGCAGCGCGACAATATGGCGAATGCCTTCTTCCCAGTAGTGCCGCGCGACCTCATCGACCTCTGCACGTGTCGCCTCGACACAGGTCAGGTGTGCCGCGCAGGGAATTTTCGCCTCGTTCTGGATGCGCACCACTTGCTGGTGGGTGCGTTCACGGGTCGAGCCCCCCGCACCATAGGTCACGCTGGCGAAACGCGGAGCCAGCGGCGCCAGCGTTTCGACGCTGTTCCACAGCGCGGCGTTCATATTCTCGTTCTTGGGTGGAAAGAATTCGAAGCTCACCTCGATGTCTCCGGGGAGTCCCGAGAAGAGGGGTTCTTCGAGCGCGCGATGAGCCTCGCGCATCTGGTCGATCGTCGGGCTCACGAAGCCGCCTTCCTGTCAGTCATGCGCCGTTGCGCGATCCAGATCTTGACCACCAGTTCCTTGTCGCCGAGCGCGTTCGGCACCTGCGGATCGAATCCTGCATCTCGCAGCAATGTTGCCATCTGGTCGTCCTCGAAGCCAAGCCGTGCATGGGCATGGCGGTCGCGAAGTTCCTCGTGCTGATGCGCAGCGAAATCGACGATGGCGATCCTCCCGCCGGGGCGGGTAACCCTGGCTGCTTCCGCCAGTGCAGCACCCGGATTCTGCGCAAAATGAAGAACCTGGTGAAACAATGTCGTGTCGAAACTCTCTGCCGCGAAGGGCAGAGAGGCGAAATCGCCCTGCATCAGTTCGACGCGCTCGGTTGGCAAGTTCTGCAGCTTGGCGCGGGCGACGCGTAGCATTGCAAGGCTCTTGTCGAGCGCAACGATCCTATCGGCCCGTTCGGCAAACAGTTCGGCCATCCGACCGGTCCCGGTACCGATGTCGAGCAGCCGGCCAAGCGGGCCCGTTCCCAAGGCCCTCGCCAAGGCGTCTTCGACCGCTTCGTCGGAGGAATGCAATCGGCGGAGTTCGTCCCAGTCGTGCGCATGATCGGCAAAATACGCTTGCGCTTCGCTTTCGCGGTGCTGGCGAATTTCCGCCAGCTTGCGCCGGTCGCGCTCGCACTCCTCGGCGAAGAGCGCATCGGCCCGCTCCGCCTCTACCAGCAGGTCGGAGATCGCTCCGCAGAGCGCCGGCGCGTCGATCGCATTGGCACAGGCGCGCAGGAAAACCCAGCTACCCTCGCGCCGCCTTTCCGCAAGACCGGCATCGCACAGGATTCCGATATGCCGCGAAACGCGCGGCTGGCTTTGACCAAGCACCTGCGCCACTTCGCCCACCGCAAGCTCCATCGAGCCCAGCAGGCGCATGATCCTGAGGCGCGTCGGGTCGGCTAAGGC
>JBFOLW010000183.1:0-2105 GCA_040830305.1 Erythrobacter sp. | reverse complement strand
TATCGTCGCGGCGGATCCAATGCTGTTCCACTGACGGGAACTTTCGCGGAGGATCCGGCATGGCAAATCTACACCGCCGACAGCGTGATGAACTACGAAGCGGGCATCAAGGGGCGCACGGGCGATCTGACCTATGATGTCAGCCTGTTCTACGTCGACTGGGACGATCCGCAGCTCAACACTGCCACCTCGAACTGGGGTTTCTTCGCGGTTCGCAACGGGGAATCGGCACGGACCTACGGTCTCGAGTTCGCGGTCGACGGCTATTTCACCAACGAGCTGCGCTACCAGCTCGGTTATGCCTATGTGGATGCCGAACTGTCCGGCGATGTGCTGGCGCCCAATGGCGCGGTGCTCGGCTCGGATGGCGACCGCCTTCCCGGCACGCCAGAGCACATGATCAACTGGGCGCTGAGCTACGACACGCAGATCAGCGACACCTGGTCGCTTTTCCTGCGGACCGACGGCAACTACCAGTCGGCCACGCGCAACGCGATCGGCACCAATGCCACCTTCAACGTCCCGCTCGAAGGCTTCGCACTGTTCAATGCCACGGCCAGCGTGTCGAACGGGCCGTTGACGCTGTCCGCATGGATCAAGAATATCTTCAACGAAGAAGGCGTGACCGGCTTGTTTACCGAGGCCTATATGGGCACCGCGCCCGGCGAGGGATATTTCGGCAATGGTAACAAGGAGTTCATTTCGCTGCCACGCACCGTGGGCCTGACCGCCTCGGTGACGTTCTAGCGACGGAATGACACACGGATGATGACCTCACTCGAGCGGGACGACAAGCTGGCAGCGGCAACGCAGACGGCGATGCGCCTGCTCGAGGAGGGATCGCCGCAGGACGCGACCGAAACGCTTGTGCGGGCCCTGCACGATGGGGAAGGTGATCGTGTGGCCTGGGTCGTGCTGGCTCGAGCACAGCAACGGCTGAGCGATTTCGCCGGGATGGTCGAAAGCGCTGTAGCGGCGCGGAAGCTCGCCCCCGAGGACATGATTGCGCAAAATGTCGAGCTGGAAGCACTGGTCTTGCGCGGTGACATTCCCGCAGCAAGGAGCCGGATTGTCGAGCTGACGGAAAAACCGGACGTCGGTGCGGCACGACTGGATGAACTGGCCCAGTCGGCTACCCAGATCGGTGACTTCGCATTGGCCGAAAAGCTCTTACAACGCGCCTGCGACGCCGGGGCCGACGACGCCCGGCTGCGGTTCAATCTCGCCGCGGCACAGGTCGCTTTGGGCAAATTCGATGCCGCACAGGAAAACCTTCTCGCGGTTACGCGGTCGGCGAGTCTCGATGGCGAGGCGCGCTACAATCTCTCGACGCTGCGGACCCAGGCGCCTGAGCGCAACAACCTGTCGGATCTCGCTTCGCTGATCCCGCGGGCGGCGGGGCGCCGCGATGCCTTCGCGCTCCACTTCGCGCGTGCCAAAGAGCTCGAGGATCTCGCGCGTCACAGGGAAAGCCTGACTGCGCTGCAGCAAGGCAATGCGCTGCGGCGCGCGGCCATGCGCTACCGGGTCGAAGACGATGCGCATACAATGACGCGCATCGCCGAAACGTTTCGCCGCGACTGGTCGGACAAAGCGGAGGTCCATGCGAGTGCCGCGCCGATCTTAGTGGTCGGCATGCCACGCTCGGGAACCACGCTGGTCGATCGCATCCTGTCGAGCCATCCCGACGTGGCAAGCGTCGGCGAGGTGAACGATCTCGCGCTCGCGATCATGGAAGAGGCACCGCCGGTTGGCTCGAAGGACGAACTGGTAGCAGCCGCGGCGCAGGTTCCTCCCGCGCGGATAGGTGCGAATTACACCCGGCGCATGCGCTGGCGGGTGCCGTCGGGGGAGCGCACGCTCGACAAGACGCCGCTCAATTTCCTCTATCTGGGGGTCATCGCGAAGGCGCTGCCCGATGCGACCCTCGTCCATGTCCGCCGCGATCCGATGGATATCGCCTTTGCGGTCTACAAGACACTGTTCCGCATGGGGTATCCTTTTGCCTATTCGCTCGACGATATCGGCGATTACATGATCGCCAAGCACCGGCTGATGACTCACTGGCACGAGCAGTTGGGCGAGCGGATCGTTCATGTCGACTA
>JBFOLW010000182.1:0-2679 GCA_040830305.1 Erythrobacter sp. | reverse complement strand
GGTTCGGCCAAGCAGGGCCGCGACCGCAAGACGCAGGCGATCCTTCCGCTGAAGGGCAAGATTCTCAATGTCGAACGCGCGCGCTTCGACCGGATCATCTCCTCGAAGGAAGTCGGCACGCTGATCCAGGCGATGGGCACGGGCCTGCGCGACGAGTTCGACCTCGAGAAGCTGCGCTATCACAAGATCGTCATCATGACCGACGCCGACGTCGACGGCGCGCATATCCGCACGCTGCTGCTGACCTTCTTCCACCGCCAGATGCCCGAGATCGTCAAGGCCGGGCACCTCTTCATCGCGCAACCGCCGCTGTACAAGGTGGCGCGCGGCAAGAGCGAGGTCTACCTGAAGGACCAGGCAGCCTATGACCGCTACCTGATAGCGCAGGGCCTCGACGGTCGCGTCCTCGAAACGCAGGGCGGCGCGGCGCGCGGCGGCGGCGAGCTCGAGGCACTGGTCGAACACGGCTTGCGGATGCGCAATCTGCTCGGCTTCGTGCCGCGCAAGTACAAGACCGAGCTGATCGAGGCGATGGCGATTGCGGGTGCCCTGGCTCCCGCAGGCGACCGTTCGTCGGCGCTCGACCGCGCAGCGCAGCACCTGCAGATGGGCGACCCCGAAGCGCGCTGGAGCGCGGAGATCGGCGACGATGGCAAGGTCCGCCTCAATCGCGTGTGGCGCGGCGTGACCGACGTCCACGAGATCGACCCGGCGTTTCTCGACAGCGCCGAGGCGCGCAAGCTCGACCGGATCGCGCAGGACTTCGCCGACGTCTACACCTCGCCCGTGCGCCTCGTGCGCAGCGGCTCCGAGGCGGAGAGCGAGGAGGGCGATGCAAACGATGGCGAGGAAGACACCGTTATCCTTGCAGACGATGCAATCACCCTGCCCACGCAGTTGCTCGATGCGGTCATGACTGCCGGGCGCAAGGGCCAGAAGATCCAGCGCTATAAGGGTCTTGGCGAAATGAACGCCGAACAGTTGTGGGAGACCACGCTCGATCCCGACAACCGTGCGCTGTTGCAGGTCAAGGTCGAGGACGCCGACGTGACCGACGAAATCTTCACCCGCCTGATGGGCGATGTGGTCGAACCGCGCCGCGAGTTCATCCAGGACAACGCACTCAACGTCGCCAATCTGGACGTCTGACCCAGTGAGCGGGGGGAAGACAGCAAGCGGGGTCGAGCAGGGCGGGTTCCTGCTCTTCCTCGCACTCGTGTCGGTCGCGTTGCTGGCAGTGATCCTGCCCTTCGCCCGCCCGCTGCTGTGGGCGGCACTGGGCGCGATCGTCTTCCAACCGCTCTATCGCTGGTTCCTCGGCAAACGGCCCGGGAAGCAAAGCCAGTCCGCGCTCGCGAGCATGGTAGTGATCCTCTTCGCAGTGGTGCTGCCCGCCTTGTGGATCGGCAGCGCAGTGGTTGACGAGGCGGCGGGCCTGTTCGTCGATTTCCGCGAGGGCGACATCGATGTCGCGATGTATTTCGAGCAGGTCTTCGGCGCACTTCCCGCCAATATCCAGGCTTCGCTTGCCAGCGCCGGCTTCGGCGATCTCGGAGCAGTCCAAGAGCGCGCGACCGCCTTCGTCCAGGCCAGTCTCGGCCTGATCGCGCAGCAAGCTCTCGCCATCGGCGGGAGTGTCTTCGGATTCGTGCTTGGCTTCGGGATCGCGCTCTATGTCGGCTTCTTCCTCCTGCGCGACGGACGCGCGATCGGCGAAAGCGTGCTTGCGGCGCTGCCGATGGATCGCGGCGTGGCCGACCGCCTGGCCGAGCGCTTCCTCACGATCGTCCGCGCAACCATCAAGGGCTCGGTCGTTGTCGGCCTCGTCCAGGGCGCGCTCGGCGCGCTCACCTTCTGGATCGTCGGGATTCCCTCGGTCCTGCTGCTGGGCGTGATCATGGCGATTGCCTCGCTGCTGCCCGCGCTCGGGCCCGCGATCGTCTGGGTGCCGGCGGCGATTTACCTGTTGGCGACCGGTGCGATCTGGGAAGGGATAGCGGTCATAGTCTCGGGCGTCGCGCTGATCGGAATGGTCGACAACGTCCTGCGCCCGATCCTCGTCGGCCGCGACACAGGCATTCCCGACTGGCTGATCCTCGTCACCACGCTGGGTGGAATCGCGATGATGGGATTGTCGGGTATCGTCGTCGGTCCGCTGATCTGCGGGCTGTTCCTCGCCGCATGGGGAATGTTCGCCGAACAGCGCACCGCCGGCTGAACCGGGCGAAGGAGTCAGGCCGAGCGGATCCCCTCCAAGCCGCGCGCGCCGCCTTCTTCGGCCGAAAGGCCCGCAAACATGGTGTCGATGATTACGGCCAGCTTGTCCTCGTTCAGCCGCGGGGCGATCATCGTCATGACCTGGGGTGACGTGTAGGCAATGACCATCTGATTGATGATAGAAAGGGCGCGGTCGATCGGAAGGTTGGCAAAATAACCGTCGCTCTGTGCCTGTGCGATCAGCTCGCTGAGGTAATGGTCGGCCAGATCGATATACCCGCGCACCTGCTCGAACCGTTCGGCCCCCAATTCGCAGTACAGCGCGAATAGTGCCGGGTCCTCATCGTATCTTTCCCGCTCACGCAGGAACCGGCGACAGAAGAACTCATAAAACTTGCGCTGGATCGGAAGCTCGCAGTTCACGACCTCTTCCATGATCGCGACATCATGCGAATACCAATG